>PWZG01000371.1 GCA_003567575.1 PVC group bacterium
CCGACCCTGCCGATACAGCTGTCGGATTTCTTCACTATCCTGAACAATCGGCGCGCTTTCCGTAAAGCGGGTCGCCACGGCTTTCGGAGGCGTGTGGCTGGCAGGAATCGGATCATAAGTAAGGTGAGGAGTTAAGGAAACACCGTTAACCGTGGAGAAATAGTTAGTGTTTGGTGGACTAGAACCCCACCAGTTCGTTTGTGCGTCAATGAAACCACTTCCCGCTGTCGCTTCTATGTGATATGTTGTATTGCGATTAACGCTGTTACGACGATTATTCAAGTTGGGCGTAGACTGCGCAAAGAGGCCTCTGTTGTTGTGCGAAATACGACTGTTTTGCACCGTCACACTTGTTCCGGCTCCGGTACCCAGGTAGAGCCCTGTACCATTGGAAAATATCTCGCAATGGCGTATCTTCGGATTGGCATAGTTCACATAGACGCCCAAATTCCCGTCGGTAATCCGACAATTGCGTATTAGTACATCAGTAGAATTGAACACATCTACATTCGCCTGGTATTTACTAATCGTAAATCCAGCAATTTCGGCATTGGAAATGCCATTAAAACTCACTGTGCCATTAATCGTGGTGACGTCACTCCGCGACGCCACCAGCCTGATGCCACTTTTTAGCGATACGGACTCGTTGTATGTGCCAGGCCGGACATAGACTATTGTGCCGGAGGTGGCAGCGTCCATCGCGGCACTGATCGTACCGTAATCAGTGGGTACCACGATCGTGTTCTGCGCCATTTGCAGCGCTTGGTAGTTATTGATTGTGCCGGTCCCGACCAACCCCCAGTGCTCATCGCTGTAGTCGGGTGTTCCCGTGATATAGTCCGTTGAATACTTGATTGTAGCGTATATCTGGTCAACCGGAGTGTTTGTGCCCAAGTAGGAAAAAAGGAGTGCCCCCAGTCCTGACACGTGCGCTGTGGCGAGAGAGGGCGACCCGCCGGGCGAATTGACCCATAAAGTTTCAGATACGGCGGGATTGGTGGTGTAAATATTGTCCCCAGGAGCTGATACATCAACCTGTATGCCCCAAGGAGATCCCGCCTGCTTGGTGTAGTCTTGCGCAATTCCATTCACCGACAGAATTGAAGGTTCCCGCGCTCCATGCAAGGAGTCTGGATGCGCGGCATTACCGCTGGCAGCTACAACGAGAATACCATCCTTATAAGCCCACTCTAGCCGAGAACGGACCAACGCACTTGTACGGAAACTGCAGTTTATGATATTCACTTTGTGAGAGCGCGCGTAGATAATTGCATCTAAAACCTCCCACGGGCATAAGCCGGGGTCGTCCGAACCAGCCCGCAGCACCATAATCCTCGCTCCCGCCTGGGAGGGGGCCCACCCGCCGGCTATTCCTGCTACGCCTGCGGTGTTGTTCGTCACGGCGCCGAAAACCCCAGCAACCCTTGTACCGTGGTTGTCTCCTGGTTCATGATTGGGATCCCAGTTAGAATCGACGAAGTTATATCCGTGTACGCCAACCGAGTCAGGATGTTCCCACAAGTTGGGCGCCAAGTCGGGGTGGGTTAAATCCATGCCCGTGTCTATGAGAGCAATTATTACGTCGTCGTTTCCGGTGGAGATATTCCATGCGGCGGCCGAGTTCATGGCGCTGTGGGCCCATTGCTGGGTGTACAGTGTATCATTGGGAGTCTCGGCGAGTCTGAGCCCACCATTCGGTTCGGCACCCAGTACATGATCATTCTGCATGTACAGAAGGGCCATGGATGGCAGATCGAAATCGGCCTCTTCAGCTGCAAATCGTACTATGAAACCATAGGTCGACATACGCCTAAATTGGATAACCCCGGTACGGTGGATGAGACGATCCAGAGATGCCAAGCCCGTTTGCAGGTCCCCCTCCTGGAACAGGCCCCTGTCTAATCTGTCTATGAGTTGCTCGTACGACGGCCACGTCAAGACCAAAATCAACTCATCGGGACGCCAACTAACATAGGTGGCGGACCACACGTACTCTAGCTCTTCCGGCGTACAATCGCCCATCCATTCGACACATGCGTCGGATATTTCGTTGCGCGCAGAGACAGTGGCAGAGTAGCCCACGATCCAGCAGATGATAAACCCTACGAGGTGTAGTTTCATGACGAACTCCTCTCCTCTGTTCTATTTATCTATTTAGCGCTACGCTGTGCGTTGAGGTGTTTGATCAATCCCCATGATGCGCTGCGGACTGCGGTCTCGGTGGTTCTGGCCCAATGATTCGGTTCGGCAAACAGTACATGCTCATTCACGCCCCGGCAGTTCTAGTCTAGTCAGTGGCCAACCGTTTGTCAATCACTTTTCTTGCATTTCGAGAGCTTGTATCATCTGCTCCCGCTTGCCCGCGCCTTCCGCGCAGCTCTGCCGCCAGCAAATCACATCACTTTTCTGCTGTTTCCGTAACCGATTTATACGTTTTACGCCAAGTATCTGCCATACCCAAACCGACAACAGAGTAAGACGATCAGGCGTTGCGGGAGTATAAGAAAAAGGGTGCCTCGTAGGACACCCTTTTGTGGTTAAAGAGCTATACATCTTAAGGAACTATGCCTCTGGAGTTTTCTTGTTGCAGCACGGGCACGTCGCCGCTCGCTCTTCGCTTTATCCGGACGCCTTTCCTTACGCGCGCCTTGAGCGGCTTTCTTGAGGTAAACGCCCTACATTAAGTGGTTATCCATATATAATTGAGAGTTTTACCGAGCGTGCTTATCATTGGGTATCCCCATCTCCCCGGCGTATTGCCAGCAAAGGTAGAGCCGAGGATGTCCAAGGTCGAATGCTGGGAGGTATCGGACGAATTTTGGGCCAAGGTTGAGCCGCTGATTCCGCGTCCGCAGCGGGATCCACACAGAAAGTACCAACGGAAGCCTGGGGGCGGACGCAAACCGCTACCGCCGCGCCAGGTGTTCGCTGGGATCGTTTATGTTCTGCGTACGGGCATCCAATGGAATGCCTTGTCCAAGGAACAGTTTGGCAGTCCCAAGGCGATCCATCGCTATTTCCGCACCTGGAGCGATCAGGGTTTCTTCTTGGCCCTATGGCAAGCCGGCTTGGCGGAGTATGACGAGTTGGAAGGTATCGCCTGGGAGTGGCAATCCGTCGACGGCGCCATGATGAAAGCGCCGCTGGCACGGGAAGCCGTCGGTCCCAACCCGACGGATCGGGGAAAAAAAAGGCAGCAAGCGCCATCTCCAAGTGGACGGCCGTGGCGTCCCGCTGTCGATCGTCGTCACCGGTGCCAATCGCCATGACGTCAGCGCCTTGGCGAGCCTGCTGGACGGTCGCGTGGTCGAGCCATCGATCGACGATACCGACACACTGCCGATACAGAACCTGTGCGCCGATGCCGCCTACACCGGCCAGCCGGCGGACCAGATCATCCACGCGCACGGATACACACCCCATATTCGTTCCCGTCACGAGGAGAAGATCGATAAGCAGCGCCATCCCGACTACAAGGCGCGCCGGTGGGTGGTCGAAGTGAGTCATTCATGGTTCAACCGTTTCCGTAAACTACTGGTTCGATACGAAAAAAAGCTGCAAAGTGCGCTTGCCTTGAATTACCTGGCCGCCGCCATCATCGTCTTCCGGCGCAACACGTTCCTCTACGGGCCCTACAAAGCAACTGACAAAACTATTTGTGGATAACC
>PWZG01000455.1 GCA_003567575.1 PVC group bacterium
AAGACCACCGTCACGGCGCTGTTGCTGGCGTTGATGCGCGAAACCGGTTTGGCGGCCGCACCCATGAAACCGGTTGAGACCGGATGCGCCCGAAATCGCGACGGCCTCGTTGCCGCCGATCTTGATCTCTGTCTCGCGACGGCCGGCATGCAGCCGGAAGCCGACGAGAAAGCGCTGATGGCGCCGTTCCGTTTTTCCTTGCCGGCCAGTCCGCATTTGGCCGCGCGCTATGAACGCCGTCGTTTTGCGGTTCCAGCTATTCATCAAGCGCTTGCGCAACTGCAACGTCGATACCGGCCGATTCTTGTCGAAGGCGCCGGCGGCTTGATGGTGCCGCTTCACGGTAATTTCCTGACACTTGATCTTGTGAAACAACTCAAGGCGCCGGTGATCTTGGTGGCCCGTTCCGGGTTGGGCACGATCAATCACTGCTTGTTGACCCTGGACGTCCTGCGGCGTCACCGGATTGCGGTGATTGGCATCGTATTCAACGACGGGCCCGATGACGATCCGCGTGTGGTGGCGGATAATATCCGCTGCATTCCGCGGCTTGCCGGGGTCCGACGTTTGGGTAGCATCCCGTTTTATCGCGGGATAGAATCGTTACTGACGTCCGCCGCGACCGATCCGGCGATTTTGGAACGGCTGATCCCGCGACGGCGTCAGTGGATTAAAAGGATCGTACGATATGCCGCCGAAACCCGTTGACCATCCCCCAAGCTGGTATAAGAACCGCGACCGACGCCATGTATGGCATCCTTATACCCGTTGGTCCAGTCATATCGAGGGCTTTCCCGTGATCGTCAAGGGTGAAGGCGCCGATTTGATCGATATCGAAGGAATCCGTTATCTGGATGCGATTGCCTCATGGTGGGCGGTCAACCTGGGACATGGCGAACCGCGTTTGGTTCAGGCCATCACTGATCAGGCCGGCCGTTTACAGCATTCAATCCTCGGTAACCTGTCGCATGACGGCGCCGTCGCTCTTGCGGCCGAGCTGGTAAACTGGTTTCCCGATCCGCGGCGGCATGTGTTTTTTTCCAGCGATGGCGCATCAGCCGTCGAAGCGGCGCTGAAAATCGCGGTCAGCTACTGGTCGCATCGCGGTCGCTCCCGACGATGCCGGCTGGCTACTTTGCAGGATGACTATCACGGGGATACGCTGGGCGCCGTCTCGGTGGGATATCTGCCCGGCTTTCATCAGGCGCTGAAACCGTTGTTGTTCGACGTGTTTCGCGCCGATTCGCCGGACTGCGCCCATTGCCCCGCCGGCCGACGCCGCGGACGGTGTCGCTGCGAATGTTTTGCTTCCATGCAATCGATTTTCGATCGGCATGCCGCCGAGATGGCGGCCGTGATCGTGGAACCGTTGTGTCAGGGCGCCGCCGGCATGCGCGTATATCCGGTGGAATACCTGCGACGCCTGGGTGAATGTTGCCGGCAAAGCGGGGTCTTGCTCATTGTGGATGAAATTGCGATGGGCTTCGGACGTACCGGCCGTATGTTTGCATTCGAGCACGCGGATCTGGATCCGGATATCGTGTGTCTGGGAAAAGGTTTATCCGGCGGCATGCTGCCCATCAGCGCGACCGTGGTCAAGGACCGGATTTACCGCCAATTCAAGGATACCCCGCGGGATCATACCTTCTATCATGGACATACCTTTGGCGGGAATCCGATCGCCGCCGCCGCCGCTTTGCAAACCCTGGCGATTTATCGCGAGGATAATATCGTTGCGCGTGCCGAACGGCTGGGACGCACCCTGGCCCGCAAAATCACGCCGCTACGCCGCACGCCCGGCGTCCGCGATGTCCGCTGCCTGGGCATGATCGCAGCGGTCGAACTCGACGATTGGAACGGCCAATCCGGCAGCGAACGGGCGCAAACCGTTCGCCGGCGGCTGTTGGAACAGCATATCCTGTTGCGACCCCTCGGCCCGGTCGTATATCTGATGCCGCCGCTGACGATATCGCGGCGTGATCTATGCCGTCTGGCGGATGCGCTGATCGAGACGGTAAAGACTTCATCGGCCAGCGAATGAACAATGGATGCGTAAGGGCATAATTCCTGACCTCGACGGGAATAACGGGGTTGATTCCGGAAAATGATTTGGCATAATCATTGTGATGGATCCATGTGGCGCATGTCGCCTGCCTGTGCCGCCACGGCAGACAGGGCACGACGTGCGCTTCTGGGCGCCGACCTCGGGCCGAGGTCGGCCACATTCGGAATATTGGGCCAATCTGTTTTTCGGCCTTGTCAGGAAGTCTGAAGCATGTATAAGGAGTCCGAACATGAGAAGCAGTCGTAATACTTTTATGTATGCGCCATGCCGTTGCGGCAGCGGGCGTAAGTACAAGTTCTGTTGTTCCCGCAAGGATCGCGAGTCAAAGGGCGCCGCGCCATTCATTCCGGACGATCTTGTGACGTTCGATCTTGAAGCCGGTGAACGTTTGAACAATGAGGGAATGGCTTTGCTGGGGCGCTACCAGTTAGAGGCGGCGGCGCGCGCGTTCCGTGAATCGATCAAGGCGGCCCCCGTCATGCCGTCGCCCCATAATAATCTGGCGTTGACCACGTTCGTCATGGGCGATATTGCCGAAGCGATTCGGTTACAGGAAAAGATCCTGCGGGAATCGCCGCTCGACAATCATTTCGGAGAAGCCAATATCGTGCATTTTTATCTTGCGGCCGGCCGCGAAAAGGAGGCCGAACGGAAGGCGGATGCCATTGAGCGGGACGATGCTCATGAGCAAAGCGCGCTTGGCAAACAATGTGAAGCCCTGGCCCGGTTCGGCCGGCATCGTGCCGTTCTCGATAAGGTCCGGCGCTATCAGGGCGTAGTCGATGGGACGCTTCATTATTTCGCCGGAATGGCCGCCGCCAATCTCGGCGATTATACGACCGCCCTCGATCATCTGTTGCGCGTGAGCCGGCGCGAACCACGATACAAAAGCGCCGCGCGTTTCGCGAAACGCATTCAATCCGGACAAGGTCCCGGAACCATCGAGGACAATTGGCCCTATTTCGATGTCGCCAATATTCTGCCCCGCGAAGTTTTCATTCGAATGGTGCGCGAGGCTGAAGGCAACTCGGACGATGGCGGCGAGCTAATGCAACGCCGGCTTCTCGTCGAGATGCTTATTGCCTGGTTGGATGAATTCGATCTGAAAAGCCGGGAAACCCTGGAATTGCTCGGGCGTTCACGTCACCCGCGGGCGATTAAGGCGATCGAGAAAATCGCGCAAGGCATGCTCGGCTCCGACGAGATTCGCTTGACGGCAATGCGGATGCTCTACGAGCAAGGCGTTTGGGACGAACGGAAACCGCATAAAATATGGTTGAAAGGGAAATGGGTCGCTGCCGAATATCGTGGCGCGAAAATCGATCCGGAACGGGCTACCGCGGAAATCGATCCGGAATCCGAGCCGCTATACTTGGAAGCGCTCGCAGCGACTCGGGAAGAACAGTTTGAACGCGCCGAAATCCTGTGGCGGCGGTTGTTGGCGCGGAGCCCCGATTTTCATCCCGGCTATCATAATCTGGCCGTGGTCTTGATTCATCTGGAACGCCCGGATGAAGCCGAGACCTGCCTGCGCAAGGCGCTCGCGATCGATCCGAACTACATTTTCGGGCCCTGTACCTTGTCGACGCTTTACTTGC
>PWZG01000601.1 GCA_003567575.1 PVC group bacterium
ACCGGTGACCAGCCCGACATTTACCATTGTCAACGAGTACCAGGGTCGGGATCGTAAACTGTTTCATGCGGACTGGTACCGGCTTAATGATGAGATGGACGTAGAAACCCTGGGCCTTGACGATGCCCTGTCTGTTCCCGCGGCGATCATTGCCGTCGAATGGCCGGAACGGGCCTTGGAATGGTTCCCTCCAAAAACCGTCTTTATTAGATTCGGCCTGGGACAGACTCCCACCGAACGTATCATCTCACAATCCCTTGATCAGGCAACCCCGCAATCGGACCACCCGTAACCATGCTTCCCCTTGATGATCCAGTACAGGTTTTCGCGATCGTGATGGCGATTGTGCTGATCGCGCCTCTGGTGTTCGAAAGACTCCGGATTCCCGGAATTATCGGGCTGATCGTTGCCGGTATTTTGATCGGACCGTATACCTTCAATATTCTTCAACGGGAAGGTCCGCTGGAACTGCTGGGCGAAGTCGGCCTGCTGTATATCATGTTCGTCGCTGGTTTGGAAATCGACCTTAACCAGTTCATGCGACAGCGTTCCCATAGCCTCGTTTTCGGTATGCTGACGTTCTTTATCCCGTTGATCCTGGGAACGGCCATGGGCTGGTACACGCTCGGAATGCGTTTGCCCGCGGCCGTTCTGCTGGCCACCATGTTTTCGTCGCATACCTTGATGACCTACCCGATCGCCAGCCGCTTGGGACTTGCCAAGGTTCGCTCGGTAACGACAGGCATCGGCGGCACCCTGCTTACCGATACGGCCGCCCTGTTGGTGTTGGCGGTGATCGCCGGCATGACAGTGGGAGAGATCGATGCCTGGTTCTGGACACGGATGCTGACCTTGATGACGGTTTACGTGCTGGGTGTGTTTTGGATGTTGCCGCGCACGGCACGCTGGTTTTTCCGCTATATGGATCCGGATGGGGCCACCGAGTATATGTTTGTCCTGACAGCCGTGTTCCTGTGTTCCTGGCTGGCGCACGTCGCGGGACTGGAACCGATTATCGGCGCTTTCCTGGCGGGCCTGTTGCTCAACCGGCTTATTCCGGAACGTAGCGTGCTGATGAATCGCATTCAGTTCGTCGGCAATTCATTGTTTATTCCGTTCTTTTTGGTAACCGTCGGTATGCTGGTTAACTTGCGTCTGCTGGCTGCCGGATGGACGGTCTGGAAATTCGCGATAGCGATGCTGGGTTGCGCGATCGCTTCCAAATGGATCGCAGCCGTTATCACCCGCGTGGTATTGCGTTACGACCGGTATGAAGGACACTTGATTTTCGGACTGAGCGTCAATCAGGCGGCCGCCACATTGGCCGCCGTCATGGTGGGATACCGCTTGGAAATCTTCGACGAATCGATCCTGACGGGAACCATTTTCATGATCATGGGCACTTGCTTTCTGGGACCCTGGGTTACGCAGAACGCCGCGCGGCGCGTGGCGCTGATGGCCGAACGCGAACCTTATAATCCGGGCGATGCACCGCAACGCATCCTGGTGCCGCTGGCCAATCCGGAGACCGCCCAAATTCTGATGAGTCTGGCTTGTATGTTGCGCTCACGCCAATCCAAGGAACCGGTGTATCCCTTGACCGCGATCCTGGAGGGCGGCGATACCGAGGCGCGGGTGGCTGCCGGCGAAAAACTGCTGGGTAACGCCCTGGTTAGCGCCATCGCCGCTAATGTTCCCGTGGTGCCGGTGACGCGCGTCGATATCAACGTGGCATCCGCGATTATCAGCGCAATCCGCGATTACCGGATTTCGACCGTCGTCGTCGGTTGGAACGGCGAAAATTATTCACGCCAACGAATTTTCGGACGTGTACTGGATACGCTGGTGGAGCAGAGCCGGCAAATGCTTATCGTTGCACGCTCCGATTCTCCGCTGAATACCACCCAACGTGTGATCATGGCTCTGCCGCCGCTGGCCGAGCGCCATGTCGGCTTGGAAACCGGTGTGCGTACCGTAAAAGTGCTGGCACACCAAATCGGCGCGCGCCTGGTCGTTGTGTCGACGCCCGAAACCTTGGATAATATTCAGCCGCTTCTCGAACAAAGTCATCCCCAAATGGATGTCGAAACCATGACCTTGCACGCATGGAATACGTTGCCTTCCTTTCTCAAGGGGCATTTGCGCGAAGGTGATCTGACTGTTCTTATGGGTGTGCGCAAGGGGCGCCTGGCCTGGCAGCCGGCGCTGGATCGGTTGCCTTCCAGTTTTTGCCGGGAATTACCCGGGCACGATTTCCTCGTCTTTTACCTGCCTGAATCCCGTCTGGACGAAGAGTACGGGATGCCCGTTCCCGTATCCGGTTCGACCGCGGCTCACCTGTTGCCGCCGGAACGTACCCGACTCGATCTCGATGGCATGACACTCGAGGAAACCGTAAGAATCCTGTTGCAGGGAACCTTCGGCAGTTTGCCCGATGTGCTGGACCGATTGGCGCAGCGGTTGGTCGTTATCGGACGCGAAGAACCGGTGGAATTGGCGCCGGGCGCCGTTTTGCTGCACACCCATACCGAGAACGTGGCGGCGCCGGCCGTGCATCTCGCCGTGAATCGTTCCGGCTTCGATATGCCGCAAGCGACGCAGCCTCCACAGGTCCTGCTGGTGCTGCTAAGTCCCCGCAATCAACCACCGGCATTGCACCTGCAAGTGCTGGCCATGATCGCCCGTTGGATTCGCCGGCCAAAGACCATCGAAACCATTTGCAAGGCACGCGACTTCAATGATTTGCCGCCGCTAACTCCGCCATCGCCGGCGGCAACCGCACCGACCGAGACGTCGCAACCCGCGCTTGCTGAAGACTGAAGACTGAAGGCACTAGCGATGGTCTCCCGGTTCGAATCGTTCGGAACCGTCGAGCTGCGTCAGGTAGGCCGCGATCAACCGCGCCGTATCGCGTACATCGTCAAGCGAAATCACTTCAACCGGCGAATGAATATAGCGTGTCGGTACACTTAGCAAACCGGCCGCGACACCGGCACGACTGAGCTGCATGGCGTTGGCATCGGTGCCGCTGCCGCGCGCGATCGGTTGCATCTGGGTCTTGATCTTTGCTTTCCGGGCCACACTGTCCAGACGGCTCACCAGATGCGGATTGAAATTCGGGCCGCGATGCGTTATCGGGCCGCCGCCAAGCACGGCTTCACCCATGCGCTTGGGATCGACATCGGGTTGATCGGTGGCAAAACCGACATCGACCGCGATGCCGACTTTGGGCTCGACGCTGAATGCCGCCGTTTGCGCGCCGCGTAACCCGATTTCCTCCTGTACGGTACTGACCGCATGCACGGCCACCTTGAGGGATTTGTTCTTGAGTAACCGCAGCACGTCCGCCACGATAAACGCCCCGATACGGTCGTCGAAACCGCGACAGGCAACCCGGCCGTCCAACAATTCCGTCCATTCACTGTAGATCGTGGCGACATCTCCCAGGGCAACCAGTTTTTCCGCGCTTTTACGCGTTTTGGCGCCGATATCAATCCATAACTCGTGCGCTTTCCACGTCTTGCCCGCGCGCTCCTTGTCGTCCATCAAATGAATCGGTTTGGCGCCGATAACACCGGGAATGTCCCCGCGCGATGTATGAATCCGGACCCGTTCACCTTGCAGAAGCGCTGTGTTGACACCGCCGACACAACTGAAAT
>PWZG01000365.1 GCA_003567575.1 PVC group bacterium
GCCCGGCAGGATTCCCAGATTGTCCCGGTAAAAACTGTCCCATCCCCATCACCCCAAAAGCCAAAACCCACAACCCATCCACACAAACCCTCTCTACCTATGGCAAATTACCAACCAATGTACGGCTTCAAACCCCGTCTCAACGAGCCGCCCCCTGTAGCCCAGCACTGTGAGCGGCCTCCCCGTTGGTTAATCCCCACCCCAGGATTCCCCGACTGTCCAGAGAAAAAACTTTCCCATAACAGCCCCCTCCCACAAAAAATCAACCAAGCCCACCAATAGTCCCACACAATCCCCTCCCACGCCGCAAACCGCCGGCGCAGCAAGCCGAACCCCGGTCCGTCCAATTCACCGGAGCCCCCTCGTACCCGCCCGCCACCCCGTATCGCTCCAATGCCCACCGTTTTCCTCCTGACCCTGTCCATCCAGCCCTCGAAACCAACCCCAGCGTGGACTCTCGGATGTATTGAGTCAGGCTGTTGTGTTCAAACTCGAAGTTGGGCAGGACAACCATGCGGAAGCGATTGACTCTTTGCCCTGACGAAAGGAGCCCGAGAAAGCTGTTCGATCGACGAGACGCCTGATTCGTCCGCGATCCATCCATTCAGCCCTACGAGCAATGATTTGGATATTGTAGCCCGCACCGTAGACGGGCTATAAGGTGTCCACGGGGCTGATCACCCCCATTGGACCTTGATCGAGCACGTGCGTGTAGATCATGGTTGTTTCAACATTTGCATGTCCAAGAAGCTGCTGAACCGTGCGGATATCCCGGCCTGCCTGCAGGAGATGCGTTGCAAAGCTGTGCCGGAAGCAATGCGGGGTGAACCGGATCGTCAACGCCGCTTCACGCACTGCCTGTTGAACCGCGCGTTGCAGGTGCTTTTCGTCAAGATGATGACGTCGGACATGTCCCGAGCGCGGATCGGTCGAATAATTATCTGCGGGAAAAACATATTGCCATCTCCAGGAGAATTGCGCGTTTGGGTATTTTCGGCTTAATGCATCCGGCAATTCCACTTCATGCATGTTGGTCGCCTGATCTCGATCAAACAAAGATTTCCGGTGTTCCAGCCATCGTCTCAAATCTTCGGTATATCTGGCAGGAAGCGGCACATATCGATCCTTGTTTCCTTTGCCGTGCGCCACGATACGCTTCTGGTCAAAGTGGATATCCTGAACCCGCATGGAGAGGCATTCATGAATCCGCATACCGGTTCCATACAACAGACATGCAATCAAATGTTCGCGCCCCTGCATTCTGCCGATGATGACTTTGATTTCTTCACGGCTCGCGACAACCGGCAACCGCATCCCACGCCGTGCACGCTGAAAATCACTAAAATCGCCAATCTCTTTTTTGATGACCTTGTTGTACAGAAAAGCGATTGCATTCAACGCCTGATTCTGAGTCGTAGCCGCAATCTGTTTTTCGATAGCCAGATGTTTCAGAAATGCCTTCACATCGTCGGCGCCAAGCAGCGACGGCTTTCGCCAAGCGTGAAAAACGACAAATCTTCGAATCCAGCCGACATAGGTTTGCTCGGTGCGATAGGAATAATGGCCCAGGCGCAAAATCTCGATCACTTTGGCTTCTAAAGCTTTCCAATCCAGTGGTTTCGCTGGTTTATGCACTGAAGGGGATCGATCTACACGTACCGGTGCGGTAGTTTCGAAATGCGCGTTTTCAGAATAGGATTTACCCATTCGGTTGGCGGGCCGCACCTCCTGCTTGGCTGAGTGTCCTGCTTGGAATGATTGATTCGCGACCGGCATGTTACGGGTCCGGTTTAACCCAGCGTCCGGAAACTGTCGCTTCGGGATTTGACGCGAATAATTTTGCTTGTCATCCGCATTAGGTTTGTTGTAGGTTGTAATTGCCTGCTTAGATTGTAATGCCTCTGCATGGCAATCCGGTGATTTCGTCGATTCCGTAGCACAATCCGAATGCTTTTCGGAACGGAGAGGATCATGCGAAACGGTTGTATTGGGACGGGGATCCAGCGATATCCCCCGAAATCGCTCATAATACAATTCCAGCGCATCCCGCGCCTGCTGGACTTGCCAGTTCGTCACGTTGGGTCCGGTCGCCAGGTTCCGCAGAAACGACTCGATTTCAGTGCGTCCCAGATCCCGTCGTCGTCGACCGGGATGCCTTGCGAAAAACCGCCGGACCCATCCGATGCAATAGGGGATGGTTTTTTCTTGTGCGCCGGCTTCCCGAAGGATGGCGACATACCCATCCGGCCAGCGGGGCGAAAGATTTTCAGGCGCAGTGGTACGGATATTGCTGTGTCGCATATCAAAACCCCCTTTTCCATTGCTATGCGACAAAATTATCTCATAAGCTGTTGATTGTCAACAAAAGGGTTGTCGCATAGCAAAAAATGGACTTTGCTATTTTTGGTGTATATTAAAATGTACCCCAAACGGCGCTTGGTTGATCGGGCTGAAATGAACGCCGCAGGGCGGCGTGAAAAAAATAGTTGCGCGCTCGTGCGTTCGTTGGTAGAATGCAGCCACTGCGCACGCGCGACGCGTCATAGCTTCGCTGATGTAAGACGTCGCGCGTGCGCAGTGGTGCGGTGAACGCACGGAAGTGGAGTCTATTTTAGGAATCGGTGTGATGAGCGAACTGTTAAAGCAGACGACGAACTGGCGCCGTTGGAGAACCATTCGTTCGAGCCTACAATTGAGTCTGTCACGAGTCCTGCTTGAAGCCAGGCCCCGCGCCAGCCACAATTGAGGCTCAACTCACACGTTGTTGCCCGGGAAGATGAAACGATAATTGCGGAGTCGATTAGTATCTCGATCATGTACGCAGGTGCGCACGCAACGTGAAAGGACGGACGAGATGAGTAAGGGGAATTGGTTTGGAGGTAGAGCGGTTGTCGCGGTTATAATCGCGGCGGGCCTGGGTGGCGCAATATCTGCAAGGGCACAGGACATAACGGGATTCAGGAACGGGTATATAACCTTCACCAATGAGAACCCGGCCCTTTACTATCGGATCGAATTCAAGCCGAATTTAATTGGTTCCGAGGAGTGGGACGGTACGTTTCGGGGTCTGCGGAACATTCAGTCTTCCCAACCGGAAATTACCGTTCCCGTCGGCGTGTTCTATCGCGTTGTCGGACGCGCGGCTCCCTGGGTTGCCGGAACGGCTTTGGCGACCGATATTCTAACCGGTAAAACCGCATATGTGAACGATGAGGAAGTCACCGGCACGATGCCGAACCAGGCTGACCGGGGTTTCATGCCCGGCACAGCGCACGTACCGATTCTAGCCGGATATTACGATGGCAGCGGAGTGGTGACGGGCGATGCGGCGCTGGTGACGGGCAATATCCGTTCCGGTGTGACGCTGTTCGGGGTGGATGGGACGGTGTTGCAGGCCAGCGGCGATGCAGCGGCGGCTGATGTGCTGACTGGCAGGAGCTTCTCACGGGTGGATGCCGTTGATCTGGAGGGCACGATGCCGAACGTCGGGCAGGCGAACATGACGCCCGGCACGGCGGCGCAGGCCATCCCGCAGGGCTATCACGACGGCACGGGCTCCGTAGCCGGTGACACGGACCTGGTAGCGGAGAACATCAAGGTCGGCGCGACGATCTTCGGCGTGGAAGGCACGGC
>PWZG01000221.1 GCA_003567575.1 PVC group bacterium
CGACACGGCCATTGCCCTCGATGGCAGTGGCGATCATGTGCGAGATGAAGGCCCAGTCGCCCTTGCTCTTGGGGGGAATGCCGCGTTTGAAGCGTTCGTAACGGTCGTCGGCGGCCATGTCCTGACCCCATTTATCGAGGCTGAAAGGGGGATTGGCGACGACACCATCGAACTTCATGAGCGCGTCGTTTTCGACGAGCTGCGGATGGCGGATGGTGTCTTCCCATTCGATGCGGGCGGCATCGACCTCGTGCAGGAACATGTTCATCTTGCACAGGGCCCAGGTGCTGCCGTTCATTTCCTGGCCATAGAGCGAAAATTTACCGGAACCGACCTGTTTGGATGCCTTGATCAGGAGCGAACCGGAGCCGCAGGTAGGGTCGCAGATGCGGTCGCCGTCCCTGGGCGCGACGAGGCGGGCCAGGGTTTCGGATACTTCGGGTGGGGTATAGAATTCACCGGCCTTCTTGCCGGCTTGGGCGGCGAAGCGGCCGATGAGATACTCGTAAACATCGCCGACAATGTCCATGTGACCGACATGTTCGGGGCGTAAATCGAGTTTCGGGCTGCCGAAATCTTCCAGCAACGTCTTGAGGCGCTGGTTGCGCTGGCGGGTCTTGCCGAGATTAGCCTCGCTGTTGAAGTCGATGTTGCGGAAGACGTTATGGAGCTTGGCCTTGTTAGCGTCCTCGATTTTTTCCAGGACGGTGTTGAGAGCTGGCCGATTTCGTTATCGTCGCGGCGGGCGAACAGTGCGTCGAACGTGCAATCCTCGGCGATGGTAAACCGCTCGCGTGACATGGCGCGGTCGACGCGCAACTTGTCGCCCTTGTACTTTTTCTCGTATTCGGCGAGTTTGGATTTGCGAATGTCGCTCAGATATTTCAGGAACAACATTGTAAGGATGTAGTCTTTGTAGGCGCCGGGGTCAATGACGCCACGGAACGTGTCGCAGGCTTTCCAGACGACATTGAATATCTCATTGCGGATTTGTCCGTTAGGCATGGCGGGCGGCTCCTTCATGGTCAGGCGTCCGCCTCCGCCGCGCTTCGGCGCGACAAGGGAATGCCTGATTTGCGTTGGCTACTTTCATCGTAAGTTCATCGGCAAAAAATTTTCGGGTGTGTTTCAGCCGGTCGAGCAGCGCGGCCTCGCGGCGCACGATGGCGTGAAGACGGATTATTTTCCGCTGGTCGGCAACGGACGGCAGCGGAATGTCGATGTCGGCAAGATCGGATTTCTTGATGACAGGCATGCGGGCGCCGACGCCGGCGATGCGATCGAAGGCTCGACGCGTGTACGGGTGGTTAAGAAACCAGTTGAGGTATTCAGGGAGGATGTCCGGCAATGGTGTAAGAACATAAAAGTAATTGGCGGCCAGGGTCGGCGAGGGAAGCGAGCCGGGCTGGTAAGCGAAATTGTTGACGCCTTTAGCCAGGAAGATGACCTCATCGGGACGGATTGTCTTGTCCTTGCGAAGATTCCCGGGTTGGAATCGAACCATGTTCCGCGTATTCAGGCGGGTGCGGGACTCATCGAAGTCGCCAAGCTGAATAAGACGGTAATCGGCGCCGGGATCCTCCCGGACACCCGTGCGGGAGAGATGTCCGGCGCGTATCCGGATGAGTTGTCCGAGTTTTGCATGTCTGCTCATGTTGTTTGGCAGGCGCTGAGAACGTTGTTTTGACTTTGAGATCTACACAAGCTATTGTATTCATGCAACGGAATCGTAAGCATTGTGTGCCGGTTTAGTTTAATTTGTGTCGCCCGGAGATCGAACCGATCGACGTTTTTATGCGCAGTAATATTACAACTGATGCGTAATATGCACATTATAAGTTTAATACGCAAGCACAAAATCACTAATTAAAACAGGTTGCAACGCAACTGTATTTTGCTTAGCCGGACATACATCGTAACGATAAAGTGCCGCAATGCCAAGGAATTTGCCACTTTATCCGGCAACCGACTACTTTCCCGTGAACGGTTACAGACAGATAGACTGCGAATTGTGGAAAAAAAGCTGAAATGCTAAAATACTGAAAATCAGAAATAACAGCCAAGAGACGAAAAACAAACTGCGAATGAGGCGAATTGGGATAGCGTCATGCCGGTCTTCGTTATGGATCGGTCATCCGGGCATGGCGACGCAGCATGTTGACGGTCGCCGTGCCGATACCGTTGATTTTCAGCAAGTCATCGAAATCTTGATACATGGTAGGGGCGGTCCAGGCCCTTGGGACGCTCCGGCCACACACGACACGGATGAGGTGTGCCTCAAGGGTCTGGGGCGCCCCTACGGAGAAGCAACAAATGTTCAAAACGATTGCGACCGATCCTGATACCGGGGTTGAAATGGTACAATTGACGGATCATCCGACGCCTACCGATCCGATTTACGGTGAACAGCCGTATGGTTCCGTCGATGGACGGCGTCTGGTGGTGCGGCATCGCGAGCGACAGGGTTCGAGCCTTTCGATCATCGATTTGGAAACAGGAGCATCCCGGATGGTTCTATGCGATCCGGAACATGTGCTTCATCCCTGTTTTCATGCCTGGGGCCATGCTGTTTTCGTGCCGGTTATCAAGACTGACCGGCGGGAACTAATCCGTGTTGATTTCGAAAGCATGGAATCGCAAACGTTGTGCGATCTTGCCGGCCCGACACAAAAGTTGAGTTACGGCACGGTTTCCCAGGATGAACGCTGGTATGCCGCCATCGAAAGGGATCTCGCTGACGACAGTCGGTCCCGTGTATGGCTGTGGGATTTGTCGTCCGGACAGGGACGTGTGCTGTTGGAAAGCGAGGGCTATTTCTGCAAGCACGAACAATTTTCGCTGGACGGACGCAACCGCCTGTTGTTGCAGTGCAATATTTCAGGCCACCAGGATGTCAAACTCGGGGTTATGGCCGTGTCGGAAAACCCCGGCAACACACCGGAGATGCACTGGCTACCAGTTTCCGGTGACCATACGCTGCCGCCCAGCGGACATGAGGCCTGGTTGCCGGGGACGGACCGGATTGTTTTTTCCACGCGCATGGACGAGGCACGCAATGGCAACCTCTGGGAAGTGGGTGTAACGGATGACGCCCCCCGTGTGGTAGTTCATAATCATTCCTATATCGGCCATGTTGCCGTGTCGAGATGCGCCCGTTACTGGGTCGGTGACGGCTACCACGAACCCGTGACCCCTCTGTATATGGGCCGTCTGGATACGCCAAAGTACCGCCGGGTGCTTGATACGCACACCGGCTTTCGCGGCGCCCAGATTGATCATACCCACCTTTACCTGACGGCGGATACCAAATGGATTATATTTGGATCGTCACGAACGGGATGTCCACAGGTTTATGGCGCCCGCCTGAACGATACATTCCTGGCATCGCTGGCCGCCGGCGGTTCCCCTCGTGAAAGACCCCAACCGTCACTGGCCTGTCCGAGTGATGCACTATCGGGAAGTTGAAATTCCCGTTTGACGGGGTTCGGGGGTTCAGGGTTCAGTATCCGTACCGAATGTTTGAACTATGCATTGATACGCGGTAGATTGACAACCATATAGGCCTGTTGCGTACCGAAATAATCTGACGCGAAAAACAGTGAGTTACCGTCCGGTGACAGAATCG
>PWZG01000459.1 GCA_003567575.1 PVC group bacterium
CAAATATCTTGCTTGTATTGGGTGTTTTACCTTTGGTCTTTAGGTATTTTGGTTTTCTTTGGGTACTTGGGTATTTCGTCATTCGTCATTCAATGGCACGTCACGAAAGTCGAAACTGTAATGCCATAATCCCTTAAGTAAGTGCCATTCGAGACTGGCTGATAATTTTAACGCGGTTCGCCGACGGGCACGAGATACATCACCGTCTCTGCGGCTGGTATCCTAACAACATCCGCAACCCGATCCGGATCGAATGCGCCGATGGGTACCGATCCCAGCTTCAGCGCCACCGCCTGCAGGTGAATGTTTTGCGCCGCGTGACCGACTTCCATGTGAACGAACATCTCGCCACGATCGCCGTACCGGCGCGTTGTCCGTTCCGGAACCGCGCAGAAAACCATGATCAATGGCGCGGTGCGCACGCTATCCTGCCCAAGCGCGGCCACGGCCAACGCCGCACGGCGATCATCAGTTGCCATTTGTTCCAACTTATGGCCGTCGGGATGATAACGATGAATGCCATTGGCGGTAACTGCATAGATTTCAAGCGGAAACGTGGCGCCTGCGGAAGGCGCGGTGCGAAATCCACGTCGGGTATCCGTGATTCCCTGCGCCGCCCACAGTAACTGCGATAGCTCTTCGTCATTGAGCGCGCGATCGCGGAACGCGCGAATGGAGCGTCGCCCGGCCATCGTTTCCTCAAGTGATTTTTCACCGTGTTGACGCGGTTCGGGTAAGTCACGCATGGCATTTCCCTCCGGTTGATTATCCCGCCCCGTCGGTGGCTCACCGCAGGCCGGAATAGCTAACAACATTCCCACAATGAATAGAGAAGATATCCTAGCAAAGATGCTCCGGCATAATCGTTTTTTCATAATTTCCTCCATTTTTCGTTACGATCAACGCGGCGGGCACCAGCCAGACCAGAATGATCGCGAGTCGGTTATCAGGATAATCGGCGAGCCCATAAAGATGCAACATTAACAACAACATCGCGACCATTCCCTTCAGCCATCGATCCGGATGGTTGCGATATTGCCACAGACCCCGGATCAGCCGCCATGCCAGGAGTCCCCAGGCGAACGCATACAGGGCAAAACCCGGCCAGCCGTGCTGAAACAGAACGAACAGCGCATAGGAATGCGGGTGTGGATACGTCACGTGATGGAATGGCGGCGGTGGTGTCGGCGGATCGGTCGTCTCGTACACCTCCTGAAACACGCGTTTCCCGTATCCGTATCCCCGCCATGGTCGCTGTTGCGCCAGTTCCCAGGTATGTTGCCAGACCGTGGTCCGGCCGGCAAATGTCGTCATCTGGTCACGGTCCTCGAAACGGGGATTCAACCGGTTTATGTTGTATCCCACCAGGCTACCGGCCACGAGGCCCGCGAGCACCCAGGCGACACGGCAGCGCCACCCTCGCATCCAGATGAATCCCGCCACGGCAAGTGTGATAAGAAAGGCAATTTGCGGTCCCCGCGATGCCAGCACGAAAAGATAAGCCAAGCAAACCAGCATGCCGATCGCCGCCGCGATACGAGTTCCTTTTTTTCGGCGCAAGGGAGGGATGGTTGCCAGCACCAGAAAACACAATCCGGCCAACATACTGGAAACATTGCTGTGATTCAGCATGAATGGTTCATAAGCATGCGCTTCGATCAGTAGATTTTCGCGCAATACCCACCCGAGGCGCATGAGATCGGCGGCCAACACCAGCGTTAGCGCCCAAGCGCTGTATGCCATGGCGGAGAACATCTGGTCGGTCCGTTGGAACCAGACCGAAACGGCAAACGCGCCGGCGGGCAAACGCGCCAGCCGCAGCAAATCGAGCGCCGAATCCTGCCAGGAAACGGAAAGCGGCAGCGTCACGAGGGTGAAGATCAGCAATCCGATGAAGGCGATACCGGCGGCATTGGACCATACCGGCCATGCCCGGCGCGCGCGCGGTAAAGCGGCGGCAAACGCGCCCCAGACCAGCAGATCGTGGATCGCCTTGGAGGAATAATACCAGATCAAAAAGGCGATCGCGGTCCAGAAAACGGTTTGCACCGGGGCTGCCCGGAAAAACCGCGTATCCCGTATTGTTTTAAGCTCAGGGAATGGATTCATGGGTTAACTTTCAAAACCATCATATCAAGTGTGGTCGACAGTGCAAGTCTCCGATTGTTGCGCTATGTTCCTTGGATTACATTCCGGTAAAACGCAATCGTCCGCTGCGCCTGGCGGTTCAAATCGAATCGTTTTCTTGCCGCGGACATAGCGGCGGTCGCCATTCGTTGCCGCAATTGCGGTTTGGACGCCAAGTCAATAATTCGTGCCGTCAGCGATCCGGTTGACAGATCCGAGACAAATCCCGTAATGCCATCGGCAACCAGGTTCGGCACGAACCCTTCGTTTCCGGCCAACACCGGCAGTCCGGCAGCCATGGCTTCCCTTATCGTACGGCAGGACCGATCGGTTCCCGGACGCGGATAGAACAGAACATCCATGGCCCGATAGGCCGCCACCAGGTCGTCGCCAATCTGGTAACCTGCCATAATCAACCGGTCGGCGACATTCCGCCGGGCAGCCGGTTGCGTCACGGCGTGGCGGATCTCAACCGCCGATCCGCGGCCAACCAGCAAGACGCGCGCTTGCGGCAAGCGATCGCGTAACGTATCCAGCAGATCGACCGCCAGATGTGTGCCCCGATCGCGCCGGATGCGGGTGACCATCCCGATGACGAACGCATCCGTCGCCAGATCCCAGCGTTGCCGTGGGGTATCCCTCCGTATGCCGTCCGCTGTAAATCGTTCCAGATCGATGCCGGGTTCGATCACGGCAATCCTTGCTGGATCAATCCCGCATTGTTCGAGGCGCTGTCGCGCGGGGTCAGCAATCACAATAACACCGTCGGCAACGGGTCGCCGCAGCCAGTGTTCGCGTTTCCCCAGTTCGTGGCCCTCGGGATCGTAGCAGGAACGAATCAAGCACGACGCCGGTTGAACGGACCGGGCAGCCAGCGCCGCAATCCAATGCGCGCCGGGCATATGACAATGCACCACGTCCGGCTTGATTGTCATCAAGTGTCGCCGTAACGCGCGCACGCCGCGCCACGTATCCCACAACCGCGCATGTTTCGGCAATGCCATCGACGTCACCGGCAACCCGAAGGCGCCGGCACGATCGGCCACCGTGCCTTCGGCGCCGACCGGCGCGCGATCACAGAAAAAATGAATTTGCATCCCGGCATCCTGCTGCGCCCGTGCCAGTAACGCCGAAGGTTCCGATCTTTCGGTCCACTTCCAATTGCTGAGAATATGCAGGATGATCATCGAATCTCAAATTATTCCGATTGTTTTAAATTATTCCGATTGTTTTCAACGCCATCATGCCATCTCCGATCGGAATTTTCAAGTTTTTCGTGTCAAGCAAACGCCTGCGATTGAGACAGCGACTTAAGACAGCTTCACCGAAAAGGCACTAAGGCGGGCTTCGCCCGCAACCCAGAGGTCAGAAGTCAGAAGTCAGAAGTCAGATTTTTCTTTGCTGACCTCTGACCTCCGACCTCAGACCTCTTGCCCGACACCATCCATGGCTCCGCGTCATTTTTCTTGTTTTTTTACGCAACCATGCTTGAA
>PWZG01000062.1 GCA_003567575.1 PVC group bacterium
ATAAACTCGACAAACCGTTTGAACACGGCGTCGCATCCTTTCAGGTAGGCTTCACTTGGGGCGGATTCCCGGCCCAGGGAGCGTCACCGCTGGGCCAGATCCTCCAGCCTGGCGTACTCGACCGCGCGACCGGTCTTCGACTCGATCAACCGTTCGGTTAATATATGCCGGTTTCGTCAGTTTAAGGCACTAAAATAACCGCCAATCACCTCTGGGAACGTCACGCTCCAGCCTGGCATCCTGGCCCATCGCCCCCGAAAACCGCCGGTAAATCGAGCAAGACGACGACGGGTGAAGACGATTACGCAATGGAGCCGCGGCTGACAAGCCGTGGCCCGAGGCCGGAGAAAGTGTCTGTATTTTGGCGGCTTACAACCTACGGCCAGTGTTTTGCCGGGCGCGTGTAAGCACGCGCAGGATGGTGTCCAACACGTGGTCAAGTCGCTTGCCAACGTCTTCGGCCAGGAACCGCAGAACGAAATAGCCGTGTTCCTGGAGCAACACATCCTTGCGGCGGTCGCGACGATAGGCGTCGGGATCGGACAGGTGTTGCGGGCCATCCAGTTCTACGGCCAGCCGCGCTTGCGTGCAGAGCAGGTCCACTTCCATCCGTCCGCGGTCGTCAAAGGGGATCGGCAGGGTTGCGTTGAGCAGGAACTTACCGGATGTCTGCGACAGTGTTTCCAGCCGCCGGAAGAGGAAGGCTTCGGTCGCGCTGCGCGCGCGGGCTTCGCCCTGGGCGTCGGGGTTGAACGTCCGCGCCGCGTAAACGAACAGGTTGCCCAACGGCGGGTCGACGCCGTCCCGGATTAATCGCTGAACGCTGGCGGCATAGTCGCGTTTCCATTCCGGATCGACGGGGAGTGGAACTTCGGCGGGCCACCCCGGCACGGCGCTGGCCGGCAACAGAATGGCGTAGCCGATCGCCTCGTAACCTTTGCAGCGTCGGTCGAACATGCGCGCCAGCATGGGGACGTTCAGATCGGCATAATCGTAGATGTGTACCGCTTTCTTGGCTTCATGCAGACGGTGCAAGCGCCCCGCGTATTGCGCGATGGTGCCGCGCCAGGATACCGGCAACGTTAGAAAGAGGGTGTCGAGACGCGCGTCGTCAAAGCCTTCGCCGATGAAACGTCCCGTGGCCAGGAGAACGCGCGCTTCCTCATCCGGAATGTCCGCCAACCGCGCAAACAGGTCCCGCAGTTTCTTTTTACCCATCCCGCCCTGAAGAACGATGACATGCCGGACCTTGGGCGTCAGGTGTTCAGCCAGTCTCTGCAGGTGTTCGGTTCGCTCCGTGAGGACAAGAGGAGAACGCTTCTGTTGAACGGCATCCAGGACATCATCACGGATCATCTGGTTTCGTTGTTCATCGGTAATCAAATGGTTGTAGAGTTCCTGGAAATGCCGCCGGGCGTCCGTTTCTCCGGATGTCGGCGGCATGAAGGATGTCGAACGGACCACGACGCTGTGCGTGAACGGGCGTTGAATGGCCTGTTGCCTGGCGTCAACCCGGTAACGAACGGGACCGCAATGCATGAAGATGATCGGATGGTGCCCGTCCTTGCGTGTGAGGGTGGCGGAAAGTCCGGTCACGTAGCGCGCCTTGGCGCGCCGGGCAATCTGTTCGAAACCGGGCGCGGACAGGTGGTGACATTCATCCACGATGATATGGCCGTAAGCGCCCACGCAATCATTCACCTCGCCACGGCGTACCAGGCTTTGCATCAGCGCGACGTCCAAGGCGCCGGTCGGTTTCTTTTTGCCGCCTCCAATACGGCCGATGGCTTTCGGGGGCATGCCGAGAAAGTCGGAGAGTCGCTCCACCCACTGCTCCATCAACTGCCGACGGCAGACGAGTACGAGGGTATTGACGCCGCGGCTGGCGATCAGCCAGGCCGCGATCACCGTCTTGCCGAAGGCCGTGGTCGCCGCCAAAACCCCAGTGTCGTGGGCGACCAGGGCTTCCGCGGCCGGTATCTGATCGGGACGCAGTTCCCCGACAAACGTTACCGGCAGCGGTGTACCGTGGCAACGCTCGTCATGGATTTGCGTCTTGATGCCCGCTGCGGCAAGTGTCTTTTCAATGTCCGCCAGGCACCCTCGCGGCAGCCCGATATGGTGTGGGTGATCCTCCGCGCAGCCGATAACGCGCGGTTTACCGCGTGTCGGCAGCCGCATGGCCTGCGCCTTGTAGAATTCGGGATTCTGGAATGCCGCCAGTCGGATCAATCGGTTGCGCAACGTCGGCGGCATCCCCGCTTTGGCAATGTAGATCTCGTTTCCCAGGAACAAATCCAGCGTTTGCGGCAACGGTCCGTTGATAGGCGGGTCGCGGCGTCGGCGGGACGGCGGCGCGGTCCACGGCGTGTCATCCTCGTCGCTCAAGGCATAGCTTACGTTGATTATGCGATCCCGGCGCGTCGCGGTTTGGGTGATTTGTTCAACGGTTGAACGCGAGATTTTGCGGACACTTGAGAGCAAAGCCCATTGATCCGTATGTGGACGGCCGTCATCATCGATAAATACGCTATTGCCCTGATCCCGGGGTCCCTTCTGGAGCGGAAGCGCGATCAGGTTCCCAAAGCCGCCGTCCGGCAGCGTATCCTGGTTGGGAAAGAAACGGTCGTAGGATTCCAGGCCGATATCCGGACGGTGTTCCATCGTCTCGGTCAGGATGTGCGCGCCGAGATCGCGCGCCAACCGGGCCGGCACGGCTTCCTCGAAGAAAAACCAGAGATGCGCGCCGTTTCCGGATCGTGAACGCTCGATCATGGCCGGGATGTTCAGTTTCCGGCAGGTGCTCGCCACGGCTGCCACGTCGTCATGCCAGGTGGTCCGGTCAAAATCGGCGGCCAGTAGACAACAGGTTTCATCCGGCAACATTGGATACATGCCCATCACAAAATCCCGTCCGTTGTCATCCCGTCCGGTTAGATGGCGCCGGATCGTTTCATCCGACACAGGGATGAAACGGCGGTTCGGGCATTTAGCGCATGGCGTGGCGCGTTTGTTGCAGAGATCCCTGACCCATTCGTTGGCGCAAGCGGGACTGTATCCGGATTTCCCCGTTCTACGGCTCTCAAACCGGCGGGGATACACATCCTCACGACCGCGAAACAGGGATCGGAACAGGGCAATCTTGGTTTCCGGAGCGGCGCGTCGGTTGATCATTGAACAAGACTTTACGACTTTTGAACAAACGCAGGTACACGGCGGTCTCCTCGGCGTAATCGCCGACCGGCGTCAGCAGCGGATACCAGTCTGCCAGCCAGGTCGCTGTAGAGTCGGAGGGGTTGGCTGGGTGCGGCGGTCTCAAGTCCCAAGCTGTTGCGCACCGCCTCCGGGATCACAACCCGGCCCTTGAACGACATCCGCATGGTGGCTACCGTATTCATGGCGTTCTCTTACTTTCTCATTGTCTTACCCGTTAAGAATGTAGCACCTTGCTGAAGCGCGCGCAAGGGCGATCTGCACAGTCACAGGAATTCTCATTTTGGCCACATGTTGTCTCAGCGGACGGCCCGGCGGTCCGTCCCTACCTGTTTTGCACTATGTTTTGCGGTGGTTTCCGGGGTAGGGCGCGATCGCCGAGCGCGCCGTGTGA
>PWZG01000229.1 GCA_003567575.1 PVC group bacterium
ATTTGAGACCGACCTATTTGCCTCGCCAAGTCTACGGCGCCACTTGTCGAAGCGAAGGCCACCCTTGAACTTATATATATAAGGAATTCGTTATGAATAGGATGTTAATTGGATGCAAGTGATTCCGAGCCACCGGGACAAAGGTTGCACGCTGTTTTTTACAATCGGAAAGTCGCTGTTGCTGGAAGCGCAACTCGATTTTAACTTCACCATTCTGGCATTGAGCACAACGCTGCCCGAATCCCTGCGTCTTGCGGATGGTGATCATACGCTGAATTTGACCGTGAACACTCACCAAGGCGAGCAAGTCAATTATTCCTCCATGTTTACGGTGGCGGCAGGGGTCAATACGAACAGTCATGGGGAAGCGCGCGCTTTCGGAAACGGCGCGCCAGAGCCGGCGGCGGCGACGAATCTTTACGCTGAGCCAATTGGCGATACGATCGAAATTCGTTTCGACAATTCATTTACCGCCACCACACGCTGGATACTGGAACGTTCGATTGAGGAGGATCCCTTTGAGCGCCTGTTGCCAGAAGAAGCAACGATTCGCAACGGGTTTCTTGACGACACGGCGCCGCCCGGCAGTCACCTGGTTTATCGCCTGACGCCGGTTTCGGCGGATGGCGTTGCCACCGGCGCATGGGCGACGGTTTCGACAAATCTGCCCAATGCGCCAACGCCACCCGCCGGATTTGCGGTCATTAACGCCACCAACGCGGTCACGCTGCGCTGGGATGACTATGCCGATCGACGCGCCACGGAATTGCGGGTGTATCGCGATACCGGCGACGGGTTTGAATTGTGTAAGTCATAGACAGGAACGGTATGTCGCATCAGATGGTAAGGTTGGTTATGCAGTTGGCCGTGATTTTGATTGCGGCCCGCATCGGTGGCGCCTTGGTTCAGCGTTATTTGCGGCAGTCCAGGGTATTGGGCGAATTGCTGGCCGGGATGATCATCGGTCCGCATGCGTTGGGTCGCGTGTCGCTTCCTTTTCTCCATGATTCCCTTTTCACATCGTTGCCTGGACCGGTACCGATCAGCCCGGAACTTTATGGGTTCGCCACCCTAGCGGCCATCATTCTTCTTTTCATTGCCGGTCTCGAGACGGATTTACCGACGTTTTTACGCTACTCTTTGTCGGGTGCGGTGGTCGGTCTCGGAGGCGTTATCGTATCGTTTTTATTTGGTCAGGCGGTGGCCGTGTGGCTGTTGCCGGGTGTCGGATGGACGTCATCGACGGCGTTGTTCCTTGGGACGCTGTCGACGGCGACATCGATCGGGATTACTGCCCGTATTTTGAGCGAACGTCGAAAAATGGCGACACCGGAAGCGGTGACGATCCTGGCGTCTGCCGTTCTAGATGATGTGATTGGTTTGGCATTGTTAGCCATGGTTGTCGGTGTAGCCGGCGCCCGGGCGGGTGGGGATCATCTTGCCTGGGGCGGGATTCTATGGATTGCTTTTAAAGCCTTGTTGTTCTGGGGTGTCTGCACCGGTCTGGGGATATGGCTGGCGCCACGGGTAAGCCGCGGTCTTAAATGGTTTCGTTCCGGTGAAGCCATTGCGGGCATCTCACTGGGGCTGGCGTTGTTGTTGGCCGGTTTGTCTGAAATGGCCGGGTTAGCCATGATTATAGGCGGTTACATTATGGGTTTATCGCTTTCGCAGGTCGATATTGCACATGATATTCGCGAAAAGATGGAGGGTATCAGTCAGATGCTGGTGCCGATCTTTTTCTGCTGTATGGGGATGATGGTCGATTTTTCGGCGATGCGTCATGTGCTCGGTTTCGGGCTGGTGTTTGCGGGCTTGGCCGTCATCTCCAAATTGATCGGTTGCGGTGTGCCGGCGCTGGCCATGGGATTCAACTGGCGGGGCGCCCTGCGCATCGGCGCCGGCATGCTGCCGCGTGGCGAAGTTACCCTGATCGTAGCTGGAGTCGGGTTGTCGAGTGGCGCTATCGGGCCCGATATCTTTGGTGTTGCGGTTCTGACGTTGTTGATCGCCACGGTGATCGCGCCACCTTTGCTGGTGCGGAGTTTCGAGGGCGGCCCCGGCATCCGACATCAGGACGACGACCGACATCAACAAACCGTCCGCCAGGTGGTATTGCCGTTTCCCTCAGCGGCTGTAGCTGATTTTGTGCGTATCCGCCTTGAAAAAGCCTTCCGAAATGAGGAGTTTTTTGTTCATCGCATAGGCGTGACACCGCCGATTGTCCAGATACGCAAAGATGAGATAAATATTACGATGACCCAGCATGATCAACAACTGCTACTGCAAACCGCGGCATGCCATGAAGGCATCATGCGGTTGATCGTGCTTGAAGAAGTGCTGGTGCTTAAAGATCTTTTTGCGTCGTTCAACCAAATTGAAACGATGAACGAAATGAGTCATGACCTGCTCAACGGATTGTTTCCCGGTTCGTAAATTGCGACAAAAAGATTTGAAATTCCCTTTTGGCGGGGTTTACGGTCGATATGGACAGGCACATCACGTTCTTCAACCGCGCAGCGGAACGTATTACCGGTTTCCCGGCGAAGGAGGCGCTTGGTCGCCCTTGCCAGGATGTCTTTCGAGCGGATGTATGCGGTGATCGATGCATTCTGGATGAAGTCCGCCGGACAGGTGAAAGCATCACCGACAGACGCGTGACAATTCTGGACCGCGGCGGCCGGACCCTGACGGTATGCGTCAACGCCGGTGCACTCCGTGATTCGGGCGGTCGTTATTTGGGAGGTATAGAAACATTTCGTGATGTCAGCAACGAAGAGGATCTCCGCCGTCGCATCGAGCAATCGTACACCTTTCAAGATATTGTAAGTCGACATCCCCGCATGCACGAGATGTTTGCGATCCTGCCCGATGTGGCCGTTTCGCGCGTGCCGGTGCTTATCGAGGGCGAAAGCGGTACCGGTAAAGAGCTGCTGGCGCGGGCGATCCACGATTTGAGCGAACACAATAAAGGACGCTTTCTTGCCGTTAATTGCGGCGCCTTGCCGGATGCCTTGCTCGAAGCCGAACTGTTCGGCTACCGGAAAGGCGCCTTTACGGACGCTAAGACGGACAGGCCCGGCCGATTCGATGCTGCCAGCGGCGGCACGCTTTTCCTCGATGAAATCGGCAACATCTCGGCCGCCATGCAGGTGCGTCTCTTGCGGGTACTGCAGGAAAAGAGCTACGAACCGCTGGGATCGACTGAAACGGTTCAAAGCGATGCACGCATCATTTCCGCCACCAACCGGTCGCTCACGGATTTAGTCCGGTCCGGGACGTTTCGTCAGGATCTTTACTACCGTCTTAACGTTCTGCGCCTCGAGCTGCCTCCCTTGCGGGATCGGCGTTGCGACATTCCTTTGCTGGTGGAGCATTTCCGGCGGCGGCTAAACGCCGAGACCGGAAAGCATGTCGAGCGGATCGCCCCCGAAGTATACGATACGCTGATGCGACACGACTATCCCGGCAATATTCGCGAATTGGAAAACATCATGCAACACGCCTTTGTGCTTTGCCGTGGTGAAGAAATCAAGGTCTTTCATCTGCCCCCCGAATTGGCTGCGACGGCCGGGAGCAAGCGTACCGTACGCCCGTTGAC
>PWZG01000532.1 GCA_003567575.1 PVC group bacterium
ACCTGTGTGGCGCTTACGGCCGTCTCTGATGGCACCGAGACCACAGGAGCCGACTGTAACTGTAACCGGACGCAACCGCTCAGCGTGATCACAAAGAAATGGAGTAAGACCGCAGATATCATCAATTTCATGGCATTCCCCTTTATATCGATTGCATCTCTGATGATCGGGACGGCTCCGAGCCGTCCGCGGCGCGCTCGGCATCCGGCTCAGAGAGCCTCTGGCTCGGCGGAGAGATCGCGCCCTACCATCCCGTGTCTGAATTGTCATGGAAAGGCAGCACCTTCGCGCTACGCTTAATAAGCGCCTGACACAATGCATTTCCGGCGCCGTGCGAAAAAAAATCTTGCAACTTCGATTCTATCCGGCAATCTGTAACCCTGTCAAAGATAATTTCATGATTCCTGACCTCGGCAGAACGTATCAGAACATTACATTGATCTATAATCCGGCAGGCCGCTCAGTAAAGCCGCCTTGATTCAGGTTGCGAGCGACGCCATGCCTGCAAAAACGGTTAGCGCTTGCCAAAACAGAAAAGATTCGTTACTTTTTTAATCAGTTACAGCAGGATTGACATAATCTTGAGGATGGACAGCCAGCCACCTTGTTTCAGCCCGAAACCGATATCGCTTGGAAAATCCCTGAGCGCGATCGGCCCGCAGAACAGTTTTTTGTGCTGGATTATCGACGACCGGTTGCCCGTACCCATATCAGTTTCAGCCTCGGGCGGCTCCAGCATGACGATACCGTTCGTTTGCAAAGCTCCGTGCGGAAGATCGAACAACAGCCATAACCCCTTGAAAGACATGTCCACCATGGTATTGCGCGAGTCAAAAAACGCCGCCGCGCCCTCGCAACCGGCGCGAGCGTCCGCTACTCCCGTCCTGGATGCGCTCCTGAAAATTGAATCCGGCAACCAATTGACGGATTCCGAGTGCAGTCGGCTGTGTCGAATTGTTTTCATGCCGGCAATTTCCAGGAAGTATCAGTGGACCAAGAGCCGCGTCGGAATTTCTTCCGATTCCCGTCGGCGTTTGCCCGACGAAATCGAGGAAAGCGTCGAGCCGGATCCCTCGGACGTGGAAGCCAGCGGCCCCGAGGAGGTTCCGGCCACGGAAAACCAGGAATATCATCGCGACCCGTTCTGCGACCCGGTTTTCACCACCGCGATCAGCGAACTTTGGGCGCGTTTCAGCCCACAAGCCGAACCGTTCGATGCGGGCAACGGGGAGAACGTGGAGGACGGGGAATCCGCCGAACCCGATCCCGGTGAAGACGGCGAGCCCGATGCGGGACCAACGCTGAGTATCTGGCAGCATGCCTTGCAAGCGGCCCTGCGCGAATCGGATCCCGATGTGCGGGAAACCGCCGCCATTCGGTACTTGCGAACCTGCGCTTGGAACGAGCTGATAAAATGGTTGCAGGAGGGCGGTTGCTGGTTCCAGTTAAGACAACGGTTGCAAAAAGTCGTCGCCGGCGGCGGCTACACCGTGTTGCGGGCCGGCGCGCGGGGGAAAGGGCTTTCCATGTATGATCGGCTGGTTCCGGCCGGGCACGAGAATTGGCCGACGTTGAAGAATTGTCCGCCATACGAACTTTCCCGGGATTTGACCTTCCCATCGCTGCGCGGCGGCAGCCAAGGGTTGCTGTCTCTTTTACCCACGCCGCAACAATTTCACGAGTTTCTACAGCAATTCTTCCGGGTTCATCGCGCCGCGGCCACGGTACAGCAACTGATGCTAACAGCCCAGACCGGATGGAAAATTCACGATGACAAAAAGCTGGGTTTGCCGGATGATGCAACATCCGATTCCGAAGAAGATAATGAGAACAAACCTTCTGGCGAAGAGACCGTGAAGTTGTCGAGTCCCCCAAACAGGCCTCCTGATCCGATCGAGACGGCGGCGGCCCACCTGATTGCGGCCATCGAGGTGGCCGACGGGTGCCCCATCGATCCGCCGCCGGACAATCCCAAGGCCGGGAAACTGGGACGATTATTGCTCCAATACGCCATCTGGGCCGGATTGCCCTGTACGGATACGGAGTCGGGCAAATACGGGATTGAGCGCTATGCCCAGTTAACCGGGTATGGAAAGACCATGGAAAACGATCGTTATCATCAACAGTTGGCGGTGATTTTCCAGAAATTGGCCCAGGATTATGCTTATAATCGACAGATGATCGTTGATCTGACCGTCTGGTTACGCGAAGAATATTTTCACCGGAAACCGGAAACGGTCATTTTCGATGCCTTAACCCATGGTGAACAATGAATCAGGAAAGAATTATGAGCACCATGCAAAAATTGTCTGAAGCGATCCGTCTCTGGCCGCGGCCCGATGAAGCGCCCGAGGTGCCGCCCGAAGCCGTTTTGCACCGTTTTCTGAACGATCCCGCATCCATTGAACCCGACCTGGCCGCACAGATCCGTTCCAGCCCGAATTGTGCCCGCGCGCTTGAAACGTTGCGCCGCCAACCCGAGGTCAAGGCTGGGAAACAAACATTTCGCTTTTTCGAGCAACTGCGCACGATTAGTGCGGCGGCCAAAACGGATGACCGGCCGGGATCCGTCCCCTGGGCGGCCTCGGGGCAGCGGGATTCCGCCGTGGCCGAGCCCGGCGGGCTTTATACCGCGCCCACGAAGGCGACCCGGCAGGTTGGATCGGTCTGGACCACGCGCAAAAATGTTGAAATCTGGACCGGCGCGAAAATGGCCCACCGCTTTACCTACCGTCCGCTGACCGTGGCGCTCGTGCAGGAAGCCAGAGAAATGCCGTGGGACGATACGCTCTACCGGGCGATCCCGCTGACCCCCACGTTGGTTTGGCCCAACGACTGGCTGGCAAGCGATGAACTGCAACTGAACCTTCCAGGCGTCGATCGGTTTGCCGCACATCTCTGGCTGGAATATCCGGTCAGCGGCTGTCAACTCGACCGCTGTCTCGGGCAATTACCGGAATCGGAGCGTGAAAACCTCGAATTCGGCCTGACCGCCTATCGCGAAGGCTTGCCGTTACCGCCGGATGAGGGTGGAGGACGGACCTTGGAGCCGGAGCAAGACACCGAAATTCTGCTTGAACGCGAGCGGTTACACGCCTGCGCCGCCTGGCTGGCGGCCACCGCCGATGCCCGACGTGAATGGTGGGAATCCCGGCCGGAGGGATCTGTAACCATGCCGAAACGTACTTGCTTCACGTTTCCCCGGGAATACGTACGCGAGCAGGCGTTGGCGGCTGCTACACCAATCGCCGCTTACGCTGAAAGCGAATTTGTGCTTTCCAACACGGGAATGACCCTGCTCATCACCCTGGACACCGATAAAACGAACGTAAGCTGTTCGATATACGATTCAAAGGACAATCCGTCCACATCTCTTGACGGGGCGGTTATCACTACGCCGGACGGAGTATCACCGTCCTTTAAAGAAGGGCAGACGCGTTTGCCGCTGGCCTGGATTAGCCAAGGTTTTCGTTTCCGATTACCGAATGGCGATTATATTTCGTTGACGCTTTCTGAAGGGAACGCACCGCAATGATCGCCGAAAACAACAGCACCCACAAGGCTTTACAAAGACGGATCGGGCGACATCCGCCCG
>PWZG01000458.1 GCA_003567575.1 PVC group bacterium
ATCGCTCGACGTAACGGTCTTGACATGCGGATAACTTATACCCACTCCGCAACCCTTGTCAACATCATTATGTCCAATGTCCAGCCCTGACCCCTATGGCCCCCTATGGCACCTACCCCTATGGCCCCGGCCCTTACTTGGATACGCTTACGCGACCTGCTTAGACGAAAAGTTGCGAAAGCAGACTGCCGGTTCCAATTTTGCTTGATCTCTGAATCCGCTCCTTATGGCAAAAATTCAGATTCAGGCTTGATTTACGTTGAATTTTATGGCTTAATGTTAGGTTATATGTTTTCGCGAGCTGTTTGGCTTTGGAAACACTCCGTGATATCGGGCCGCGGTTTTCGTTTGGCGGACTATTATGGATGACAACCGAGATACTTAACAGGATAATCAATTATGACAACCAAACCACTGGATGTAACCATTGTAGGCGGCGGCATGATTACCAACGACCTGCTGCTGCCGTCCCTTTATCATTTACAACGTTTGCATATCGTCGGCGATATTGCCGTTTCAGCGCTGAATTCAGCGCCTTTGTGCGCGTTACGTGATAATCCGGACTTCGAAGCCGCCTTTCCCGGACAACGTTTCACGCCCTGGCCGGCGTTCGATGAAGCCCCCGATCGGGCGTATCCCGACCTTTACAAGAAAGCGCTGGGCGCCATGAAACCGCGCCAGGCGGTGGTGGTCGCCATGCCCGACCACTTGCATTACGACGTGGTCATGGAAGCGTTGCGTTGCAATCAAAACGTGCTGTGCGTTAAACCGCTGGTCTTACAGCACCGGCAGGCGGTTGAAATCGAAAAAAAGGCGACCGAAAAAGGGTTGTTTGTCGGCGTGGAATATCATAAACGCTTCGACCGGCGTAGTTTGATGGCGCGCCGTCATTACGAGCTGGGTCATTTCGGCGAATTCGTACTCGGCGAAGCCAAACTGATCGAACCGTATTTTTACCGGCATTCGAATTTCCAGAACTGGTTTACGACCGATGCCACCGATCCGTTCGTATATATCGGCTGTCATTACGTCGATCTGGTCTATTTCATTACCGGTTTGAAACCCGTGGAAGTTTCTTCCGCCGGGGTCAAGAAGAAGTTTCCCAACGGCAAGGAAGGCTATCTCTGGGCGCAGGGCCGGGTCCGCTTCGAAAACGGCGCCTTGCTTTCGGTCGTTAACGGTCTGGGATACCCCGATGACGGCGCCGGCAGCAACGACCAGGCGCTGCTGATGTATTGCGAAGGCGATGGCCGTACCGGCATGATCAAGCATGACGACCAGTTCCGCGGCGTAACCCACAGTTATCTGGACGGTATCGGTTGCGGCGGCAGCCTCCATAATTTCGTCAACCCGGATTTCTACCGTCTGGTCCCATGGGACGGTGACGGTTATCAACCGATCGGTTACGGCTACGATTCCGTTGCCGCATCGATCCAGGCCATGTTCCGGATCGAGAACGAGACATCCGATATGCCGACGGACCAGCAGCTTGAGGCCCGCCGCAAACGGCTGCGCGAAATCGATGAGCGCGGCATTATCGCAACCCCGGCCAACAGCGCCATCAACGAGCTGGTCGTGGAAGCCGCGCGAATGTCGATCCTCTCCGGTGGCGCACCGGCCCGGATTGTTGCAGATCCGGAACCGCACGCGGAACCGGGCATCGCTCAGATCGGCTGATGCAAACGGCTTATTCGCAAGCAAGATATGACACAAGAACAATTAGGCGGGATTAACCAGAACCAAAGGGACGGAAAGACCATAGACCGCAGACCAAAGATTTTTCGCCCGACACCCGACACCCGACACGCTTACTTCCATTTTAAACCCAATCTTAAGGAGAAACTACATCATGGCAGAATACAATATGACCCCCGTTTCCGTTCCGCAAATCAACACCAAGTACAGGACCATTAAAACTGCAATTCCGGTTCCGGAATCTTTGCCGGTATTCGAAAAGCTGAAAAAATCGGAACCGCGTTCGATGATGGGACAACCGCCGGTTCTGTGGCATAAGGCCGAGGATTTCACGGTCTCGGACAAATGGGGCAACCGCTGGATCGACTGGTCGTCGTGCGTGCTGGTATCGAACATAGGGCATGCACATCCCGAGGTCCTGACCGCGCTTCGTCAGATAATCGATCAGGGATTGCTGTCGACCTACGTCTTCGTGCATGAACAGCGCGCCGAACTTACCGAGCTGCTGCAGAGCATGGCGCCGGATCCGTCCGATTATCATGTTTTTCTGCTCAGCACCGGCAGTGAAGCCACCGAAAACTGTATTAAACTGGCGAAGACGTATGCCATGGAAAAATACGGCGCCGAGCGTCGCTATATAATCACCTTCAAAAACGCGTTTCACGGGCGCACCCTCGGCGCCCAGTTGGCCGGCGGCAATCCCAACCAAAAAAAATGGCTGGCTACACCCGACCCGTCGTTCGTGCAGGTGCCCTTCCCTGACGGTTACAAAAACCAGGATGTATCGTTCGATTTATTCTTAAAAAGTCTGGCGGACGCGAAGATCGAGCCGCACCAGATCGCCGGCGTGATGACGGAAAGTTACCAGGGCGTGGGACCGGATTTCATGCCCGTCGAATATGCTCAAGCACTGGAAGCTTTTTGCCGCAAAAACGATATCGTCCTGGTTTTCGACGAAGTCCAGGCCGGATTCGGGCGTACCGGGAAAATGTTCTGTTTCCAGCATTACGGCGTCACGCCCGATCTGATCGCCTGTGGCAAGGGTATTTCATCCTCGCTACCCATCTCGGCAGTTATCGGCCGCAAAGATCTTATGGGCCTTTACGCGCCGGGTTCGATGACCTCGACCCATTCCGGCTCGCCACTGTGTGTCGCCGCCGCCGTTGCCAACCTCAAGGTTATACGGCGCGAGAAACTGGACGAACGCGCCGCCCGCATGGGTGATATCCTGGTTCCCGAATTGGAGCGAATCCGCGCCCTTTACCCGGACCGACTCGGTTGCATGCATGGCAAGGGTTTGGTGGCCGGGATTCAAGTCGTCAAACCAGGTACACGCGAACCTGACAGCGATACCGCCCTGGATATCAATGCCAAATGTCTCCAGAAAGGGTTGCTGATGTTCGCGCCTGTCGGAATCGGCGGTGAATGTCTCAAGATCGCACCGCCGTTAACGATTGCCGAAGACGCTCTGCGCGAAGGCATCAGCGTGTTCGAGGAAGCGGTCAACGAAGCGCTGGGCGGCTGACCCCCAGGGATCACAATGGCAAACGTTTTTCGGATCGGAATTGTCGGTTGCGGAAAAATCTCACGGGGCAGTCATGCTCCCGGGTTCGCCGCGGTTCCCGGCACACGAATTACCGCGTTGTGCGACCTTGATAAAGGCGCGTAGGTATAGGGGTCAGGGCTCGACATTCGACACTTCTTGCCTGTTATGCCATCCAGAATATCCGCATGCGTTGAACGGCGAAACCGCTCCGCATACGCCGCGCTGCCGTTCGCCACCGCATCGCGCAGCCATTCCACGAGCGCCGGTTCCACCCCGTAACTCAACATCCGACGCGCCTCCATCCGGTACGCGGCCGCGCGACGCGCGGGATCGGAATGGACCTGTTGCAAAA
>PWZG01000193.1 GCA_003567575.1 PVC group bacterium
ATAGCGAACGGTCGAGTCGGCGTGAAAGTTCGACGGTTCGCCGCAACTCGGGAAGCCGGGTTTCAAGATCGGCAAGCATTTCGGTGTATGCCGCAACCTGTTGTTCTCCCGTCAGGTTTTGTCCGGGTTCGAGTTTTGCGGCGTAATCTTCGAATACGTTGACGATCGACTCAGGAATCATCAGGTATACCATTCCTTGAGATTCATCGGCAACGACCCGTACCAGCGCATCGGCGGGTTCCTTCCCGTCATGCAAAAGGTCGCGCAACCGCCTTAGCACGCCTTCCACATTCTCGCGCGGTAAACGCAGTACCAAGCACTGAATGTCGCCGTGTGGTCCCAGCGTAGTGAACTGATCGCGTCCATCACCGTCCGCCATCGTTTGCGAATGGCGCCCAGCATAGGCGCGCCTGCGTTCGTATATATCGTGGTGGATATCATCAAGGGAAGCAGTCTCTATAATGTCGACCGCAAATCCGGGGGAAACCGACGGCGCAGGCGCTGCTTCCGCCGCGGATTGCGGAGTGGTCCGTCCGGCGTATAGATTGCGGATCCTTGCCGGTTCGCGGCGCGGCGCGGTATGACCGCGCAGATGCCGGATGATTTCGTTATCCGGCACATTTTCCGGCATCGATTGCCCGAAGATGCCTTCCCAGGACATATCTTTGGGAAATTCAATCGGAACCCGGATTAACACGGGGGTGCCGCCCACCGTCGCGCGTCGGCGTTCAACCGCGACGAAACTTGTATGTTGGGTTACCAGTTGGAAGGTTTCGCCCAAACGGATAATCGCATCAACCCGTTCTCCGCCTTCGCGCATCAGTTCGCCGACTTTGGTGCGGGCCCAGAGGGTGGCAATCATGTCATGACGGGGTTCGAGTTCAGGGAAAGTGACATCGATGACACGCTCGTAATGGCCGGCGCCGGTGCGGCCGCGCAGTGTCAACGCGCCGCGTCCCGGTCGCGTATAGCGTCCGTGAATCACCAGCGGCGCCATATCGAAAAGATCCGGCATTTGTTCCCGGGATGGAAAAACGTCAACGGCTTCTAGTCCCGCCCCGAATTCCAGGTCGATATCCGTCAATACCGGATTGGCGATACGGTTGGCGAATCGCTGGACAATCGGTTCAACATCGTCGTCGGGCAGCACGTAATCCGCCGCGCCGCGACCGGCACGCGCCATCTCGTCAAGTAAATGCCGGTTGGGTGCGCGGCTCATGCCGATCGTAAAGACACGGGTTGCATGGGCGTGTTTTCGAATGGCGGCAATGATCGCGTCATCGTTGCTGACCAGACCATCGGTTGCAAAAAGGACAATCCGCATACGGTCCACATCCATATCCAGATCCACATCCTCATCCTCATCCCTTTCCTGTTCTCGTGCTGTTTTGAACCGGCCGGCACCCAGTGCGCGTAGCACGGCGTTGCGCATTTCGGTTCCGCCGCCGCCTTGCCGCGCGTCGACATAACGCTGGGCATGCTCACGATTCTTTGGGCTGTTCGGCATCGGATGATCCCATAACGCGTCCAGCGTGTTGTTGAAACTGATGACGTTGAACCGGTCGTCGGGACGCATGGTATCGATGGCAAGATTAATGACTTTTTTCGCCGCGGCAATCGCGGAGAGTCCTCCGGCACGGGCGCCGCGCATGGAACCTGAATTGTCCAACACGAAAATCAATTCGCGCGGCCGCAATTCCTCCTCGATCACGCGTTCCGGCGGTTGCAGAATCAGGGAGAAAAATCCGCCGGCCATCTCGCCGTAGGTTCCCGTATGCGACAGAAAAGCTTCTTCAATCGTGTCACGTTTCAATCGCCATGTCAGCAGGAAATCGCGATTGGGAATCGAATCCGCTTCGGCAAGCGCAATCTCCACCCGGGACCGGTCGTCATAGTTGGTTTGTTCGATCCGGTGGCTTGGGGAATGGACATCCGTAATCCGCGGTCCGCCGCTATCAATCGATAAGTGTAAGGCGATATCATGGCCTGCGCGTTGATCCGGCCGGACCGGCATCGGGGTTACCCGGTTAGCATCCGGGACCTGATCGGTAGGCTCCCTAAACGGTTCGCCGGGTTCCGGCAAACGGCGATCGGGAGGGGCATCCATCGCCTCCGCGTCAAGCGGGCGGCCGGGAGTGTAACGCGGCGCCACCACCATCGGAAAACTAAAACGGTATTTGCCGTCGATCGATTCCAAAACCTCCACATAAGCGATTTGAATGCTGATTTCGGCGCCCGGTTCGATATTGGCCAGCGACTGGGTGAAAAGATTCGGTCTTTCCTGATCGAGCAGCGAAGCGACGTATCCCTGGGCACGCGCGGCTTCGTAAATCCGGCGCGCCGCCGAACGTTCCTTGACTTCGCCTTGTACCACGCGGTTACCGATGGTCATGGTCATCCGATCGACCGCCGCACGATGGCTGAGCGGGAAGGTATACACGGCCTCGATTTTCTGTTCGTAGGGATTATGATAGTTCTGGGTTACGATCACGCGCGTGAAATGACCGCTGATCCGGACTTCGACATCGGTATGCTTGAGCGGAACCGGTCCAATCGATTCGCCGTCAGCGTCAACGGCATCCAGTCGGCCACCGTCCGGCATCAGCAGCATCGATGCCTGGGTTGGCAAGAGGGCAAACCATAACAGGGAAATCAGCGCCAGACACCACCCGGAAATTCGGGAAAGCGAAATTATCGTACCGGGTACAGGGTTTACCAGCGACTCTTTGCAAGACCTTTGCGTGCATGGCTTACGATCCGTTTTCATCTTCGATTCCTCCCTTGTTCGCGATACGTTCCTAACCATTTGGTATGACGGCTATCCGGATCGGTTTGCAGAATATCCCGACCCCATTTACAAGTATAGACGCACGTCATCACGGTTTTGTTCCCGATGCGTAACCGTTCACGAGGTAGCGTCGTCGCGAAATACGGATGAGAACGACGAAACGGGTGGTTTAGTGTAACCGAGTAAGTATGAGTTTAAGTGTGAAATTAAGTGTTTGCTGGCGCTAACCGGACATCCGGAACGGTGGACGACGACGGCGACGACGGTGAACGATTTCTAGATAGATGTCCTCTCGGTATCCGTAATCGTCGCCGTCGGCGTCCACCGAAAGATGCAGCGTTTGGGAGAAAAAAAGTGCCTGTCCCTTAGCGGCCCAGCCCATAGCGTCCCATGAATATGCGACATATCTGATGCATTGATCACTCCTCCACTCCGCTGCCTCATGCTCTCCATATCGCCAATTTCGACCTATAGCAGATAGTTATACGCCTGAATTAGTCGCCATGACCCCATGCAAATCAGACGTGCCTAAAAAGTGTGAGCGATGCGGGCTAACCCGAAGCCGGGTCAAGGGCATGGTTCGGCTTTCTCTTATTCCTTACTTTCCGTAAACTCCATACTCAAGTGGCTGACCCTGATTCCCATCGTCATCATTCGGGCAGTTGCACTTCAATTCGGTAAAACGGGCCGTGCGGTGGATCGTTTTCGTCGGTGAGGGTGTCGGCGCGGGTGGGGTCTTGGCTTTGTCCGGGCCGCGGCCCGGCGCCGGGGACGTTGGTCCAGGCAC
>PWZG01000231.1 GCA_003567575.1 PVC group bacterium
GAACGGATCGTTGCGCAATTCAAAACCGAACCATTTTTGCCAGCGCCCCTGTTGGGCCCGGCGCACCGGCGTCATGCCGCACTGTTTGGCCGACCCCATGCGTCCGTGTCCCCCATCGAGGTGCCACTTGCCGATGTATACCGTCTCGTAATCGCGCTCGTTGAATTCGTCGGCCAAAGTACGCTCGGCCGGAGACATGGCCCACTCGATGGCGGGAACCAGCCGGCTATGCGCATATTCGCCGGTCATCAGCGTGAAGCGAAACGGGACGCACACTGGATAGGTGGCGTTGGCGGCGGTAAAACGAACGCCATCGCGGGCCAAACCGTCCATGTTCGGGGTCCGTGCATCCGGATCGCCATAGCAGCCCAATGCCTGACGGCGCAACTGATCGCTCAATAGGATCAAAATGTTAGGTCGGTTCATGATTTTAATTTCAATTGGACGTGAATATGTCGGTCAAATCAAATTTTACAGTACCTTGGTGCCGGCCTCCCCGCATGGTTTCCCTCTCAGTCTGCGTCTATCCCTACCGTACCTGAAGCAAAGTTCCCAGTTGCGGATTGGCCTTCGAAGCAACCGGGGTATTTCCGTAAGCGCCCAGATTCGCGCGATGTCCGGTTGGTGGCGGTTCACGATGGTATGGCGCGTCGGGATCGGCCGCGCTAATACCCGGGCTCTGTTGTGGCGACAGGTCCCAAGAACCACCGTCAAAATAGCCGTCAACGTAGTTGCCGAACCGTATTGATTGCAAATGATAATAGATCGTATCCACGAACAACGGGTCCGCGACAAAGCAGCCGGTATTGTCGGCGTCCTCCTCATGCGAAACAATGGCATAGGCCAGCGAAACCTCGCCGTCGATGTCAAGCGCGGTCAGGTTGCCCCATAGGATCGCATTGCTGATGGCCACGGTACCGCCGGCCTGTCTGACGGCCGCGATTAGATCCTCAAGCGTCTCATGCCCAACAATCGTCACGTGGGTTAACACCGTGTTGCCGGCCGCCGTATAAGAAGCGGCGCCGGCCCGGTCGGTGGCATTGGCGGCCAGAAGGACATTTTGCATCACGGTAGTGCCCTCGGAATAAAACGCGCCACCGCGTCCGCCGTCACCGGACCAACCCCGTTCACCGTGGTTTTGCTTGAAAACCGTTTCACGCACTTCAAGCGATGCACCGGAAGCAACGTAAATGCCGCCACCGAAACCCTGGTTATTATGCTGTGTTCCTTGGGCGATATTACCATTGAAAAAACCCCTCACGATATCCAGCGTACCCGACGCCAGATAAACGCCACCCCCATAACCTGATCCGTTTCCACCAGGTCCGCGGCTGGTGTTGTGTTTTACCACGCAATTGGTCATGCGCACGGAACTCGACGCCGCATAAATGCCGCCGCCGTAGCCGTGTCCCCCGGAACCACAGAGGTTGCCGGAAACAATACAGGACGACATGACTAAATTCGGACTGTCTGCAATGCGCAGCCCGGCGCCCTGTTGGTTGTCGCCCTCGACCAAACCATTGCGAATCGTAAGATGCTCAAGGATACCGTTGGTTACCACGTCTATACGAAACACCCGAAATGCACCGAATGATGCATCGCGCTCGATAATCGTCGTCCATACGTCGGCATCACGATCACCAGGCAATGGCGAATCGGAGATGGCCGCATATCCCCCTCGCAAAGCAACGTCGGTCATATTGCTCCAGTTCAACTGGGTTGGTATGTTAAAAAGGTCGCCGGCCAGATACAGCGTATCGTTGTCTTCCGCCGCATCAAGGGCATCTTGAATACTGGAGAATGCAGTCGACCAGTTCGTCGCGCTGCCCGAACTGCCTGATGGCGACACGTACCAGTCAGTGGCCGCGCCCACGGTACGGAAATCGGCGGTATCGCTTTCGACAACCCCGGCTTGGTTCGATGCCGCGACCCGATAGGCGTAAACCGTGTCGGCCGATAATCCCGACACCTTGTGCGTGAACACGCCCTCTTGTTGACCCGTGGCAAACACGTTCGTGAATCCGCTGCCCGCTTCCCAGAAATGGAACCACGTCCACGGAACCTCGCCTCCCGTGTCGAGGATCTCTGCCTGAAGGCCGGCGTCGCGACGCCGTACAAACGCCGGCCCGCTGTTGGTCGGCACCGGCGGCGACACCACCGCAAACGATTGCACGGGATCGGACCATGCGCCGCCAGTCGAATTCGTAATAAAACAACGAAAATAGTAGGTCTGCCCGTCAAGCAGATTGGGTGCGTCGGCGGTAAACAGTTCCCATTGTGGTTGGGTCCCCATATGGATAACCTCGTCCCAATCATTCGTCTCGGACGTTTCGGGATCAGAGGTTCCCCAACAAATATAGACGTCCGGATCTTCGGCCTCGCCCGTATGCAATACTTCGCCCCACATCGCAAAAGTCGTCGCATCAACCGGCGTGGCGGGATAGGCTATAACGGTCAATTCCGTGAAGATTCCGGGCTCCATCAGAAACGTTTTGGAGGCTACCGGTGTATTTCCATAAGCGCCCATATTCAGCTTGCGTCCATTAGGCTGTGGTTCATGGCTGTAATCGCCGGGAACCGAATCGATCAGCGGACTGTTGGTTGTCCAGGCATTGGTCCAGTAACCGCCATCGAAATAGCCGGCGGCATAGTGGCCCGCGCGGGATTTCAGATGAAAATACTGTTCATCGACAAAACACGGATCAACGGCCATGCATCCATCTTCCGCATGGCCGCTGCCGTCCTGAATATTGCTGTAAAGCAATGTCATGGCGCCATAGACATCCTGTTCATGACCCCATACGATGGAATTCTTGACGGTAACGGAACCGCCGCTGTCACGCCGGACACCAACGCCGACGTTGTTCGCGACGGTACAATTTTCAACGAGTGCGGTTCCGCCAGGGATATGAATTCCGCAACTGTCCTTGTTATACGTCTCGTTATCATGTACAACCACATTGTGTAATGTGAGGTCGCCCAGCGAATAGAGGCCGCCGCCGTGAGAATCTCGAGAATCCGCGCTCCAATGGGCCGTAGCATAATTGTGCGCAACGACACTGCGTTTTACAACCGCGGCGCTTGACGCGTCAACATAAATGCCGCCACCGTAACCGCCGCCGCCATGATTACGAGCGGAAGCCGTGTTGTGGGTGATATGGCTGTCATACAACAATAAGGATGAAGACTGCACATGAATACCGCCGCCCTGACCCACTGAATTATGATTTGATATACGTTGGCACAAATTATCATGAATCGTACAGTTCGTAACCGTAACGATACTTGATTCGACCGACAAACCGCCACCGGACGCAGAGGCTCCACCGGCCCGATTGTCCCTGATCGTACAAGACACAAGCATCACGTTTGTCGCGTTATGCACACGGATCCCGCCACCGTTTTCAGTAATATACCCGTTGCGCAACGTCACATCCTCCAGCGTACTGTTATCCGCGCCATCAATATGCATGATCCGAATATCGCCGCTCGCGCGCCGGATCACGGTCGGCCAGGTTTCCGGATTCTGGTCGCCGGGCAATTCGTTCGGATCGGTTTCC
>PWZG01000515.1 GCA_003567575.1 PVC group bacterium
CCCTCCGCTCGCCTTTTCATAGGCCGCATCCAATTCATCAAAGACCGCTTGTGTGATGTAGCCGCAGCGCAACGCAAACTCCAGCCACGATTGCGTCTCTGCCGCCTCGCTGTCGGCATCGGTCAGTTTACTGCGAAAATGTGCAATATACCGACGTTTCCGCCAAGCCTCGGCGATCTGCTCGCAGACCGCCCGGGACGAACGTCGTATCTGGTCGGTTAGGGAATAGCGCTCTTCCTTTGGCCATTGCTTCGAATGCTCGAAGATCTGCATGGCCGACTCAAATGCCTCACGATAAACCCTAAGTTCTCTGAAATGCTTCACTACGCTCATCGAAAACCCTCACACACTCACATACCCACACACTCACATACCGTTTTTATAAAACTTTTGACAGTTCTCCTAGTCAATCCGCAATTACAGAATGCACCTTCAAATTGGCGTATTCGGCAATCAGTCCACCCATTTGACGGAACCCGATTTTGCCGCCTTCCAGAACCGGTCCATACGTTTGTCCGTCATCCCGCCAATCGATCAGAACAAGATCATTGATTGAAAAAAGGAATTGCGGTCCGGATTTCACGACCTCTATGCGGTATGCCGGCAGGGCGTCGCGCGCGTCGGGAAGCGGATCGCCGGCTTGCGCCGCGAAATGAAATCCATAACTTTTGCGCAGATTACAGGTCCGGAACCCGATTTCCTTGGGATTGCGCCGGTAATAGGAGACATGCAGGGCGTTGATATCGCCAAACTTGTATTGGTCGTAGGCGCCGTCCCGCGGGGCCAGGGCCGGATCAAATAAATCCTCGCCGTTACGACCGCGAGCCGCGATCCAGAACATGGCCAATCCGGCATCGGTCAGCGGCCGGAAATCCCAGCTCACCGCGATATGGTCGGGAAAATCGCGTTCGCACCAGAGCAGGAAATTGGCGTGAAGTTTGCGTTCCTTATCGGGTTCGCGGGCGTTTTCGAGTCGCATCCGGCCGCGTGGAAACGACATGGCAACGGGGCCTTCCGCGCGGAAAGTCTTGAGGTCATCGGCGCAGGCGAGCGGGTTTTCGTAGAGTAATTCGTGGTAAGGGAAGTCATTCATGCTTGTTCTCCTTTGCGTGTTGTCGGGCTTTGGGTTTCAAACGGATCATGATGATCCGTGAGCCACTGGCTGAGGATGGCGCCCAAATCTGATTTGAAACGATGAATCCATGAATCCGGCGGCTTGCCAATGCTGCTGATCGGAGAAGACCAGCACAATATTGGATCTCTTTTCCATTGTTGAATTTATATGCGTGAGCGTCTGGAGTTCATGGGGCATTCTTAGGCCCTTATTCAAGCATGTTTGCATAAAAAACAAGAAAATTTATGCGGAGATTATAGGTGCAATCGGGTGTCGGGTGTCGCGGGGTATCGACGCGAGCCGACGCTATGGCCAAAGCGTGTTTCCATTATAGACCATCCCGGAGAACGCTGTAAAGGATGAGATTTTTTCGGGAATTCCACGATTTGCGGCCTCGAGCCGGAGCAGCGCGAACGGTTCCACTCGGCAGAAATCCGCTTTTGTCGTTTCAGGAATCGTGAGATATCCGTCCTGAAAACCTCCGGCGATGTTTGACCCGATAAGATTCGCCAGCTTCAAATAGGCGGGGATGCCGGTCTCTTCGTACAGTTCGAGCATCGCCAGCAACAGTAGCGGATGATCCGTTGGCGGCGTGTCGGTTAGGTCGACGCCGTCGCCGGGCGCGCGCCCGATATCGCCGAGATGGTTGCCTCGCAACATGTGGCGGGCCACGTTCCAGATCTCAAGATCTCCGCTATAGCGGTATGCCACGCAATACGCGAAAATCACCTGCATTCCGGTGAGATAACGTCCTTTGCCGGTGAACCCGCCAAACATGTTCTGATCCACATGGAACGGCATGAATTTTCCGGATGCCCGATCCGGTCGGTGCCGGTAGTATCCCGGCCATTCGGGGACGTACCCCGTCAAATCGGTGCCGTCACTCCAGAGCGGTCGGCACTGATTGGTCTCGGGCATATAAGCGTATTGCGCATAGGCCTTGAGACCCTCGACCTGTTCTTCAATCCAGGTCTTGCCTTCGGCGCCCAGCGCGTTGCCCAGACGCAGCAAGGCGGTTGCGGTGACGCCGTAAATGGCGAGCACTTCCTCGGCGCACAGCAGATTTGCCTCGCGGGCAATCTCGCCGAAATCGGCGCCGAAGGCATTGCGGGCGCGATCGCCATAATTGGAAGTGGTCATCATTCCGTCCGGGCGCGCTTCGATCGGCGGCAGGGGTTTGACGGCGGCCGGGGTGGTGAACTGGTACGCGCCGAGTTTGGTTTTCGGATGTCGCGCCGCCCGGTAGAGATCGCTCAACCGCCGCGCCCATTGCAACGGTTTCCGGTCGCCGTTTTGCATGAACAGCCGCGCGGCGGCATCCACCAGATGCGCGCCGCAATCGATGAAGGTCAGATTCATCGGCGACTCGATCAGCGGTTCTGGATGGTCGAACGGGTGGTCCCAGACCGTTGTGAAATCCGTCAGGGCATCGATCGAGCCGTGACGATTGAAGACCAGCGTGCGCCAGTCCTTGACATGCGCATTCCACATGCCCTTGACCAGGCGTTCCGTGCCCGCGGGGTTTACCTCCCGGAAGAATTCGAACCAGGGAAACCAGCCATGCAGTTCGTGATTGCGGCCCTTGCCGATTTCATGAACTTGTTTATCGTTCAGATCGACAAACAGATGGGTTCCCCAGGGCAGTAAGCCGCCCGGTTGCTGCATGGGTTCGAACATGAAGGCCGTGGCCTTTCGGGCGGCGGACGCGTAGCGGTCGTCACCCGTCAACGTGCTCAGGCCAACCAGCGTTTGCATGACGATCTGCTGGCGGGCGAAATTGGAAACGATCATTGGGCGCCCGTCTTGCAGCCAGTGCAACGGTTCGCCCGAGACCCGATCGATACCGTCGGCGAAAAGTGGTGTCGGTTCGGTCCCGTAGCGGTCGGCGCAACATTCCAGAAACCGGTCGGCATACTGTCGGAGAATCTTCATAATTCATATCCTGCTTTTTAGTCTCTACACGAAAGGTAGGGCGAGGCGTCTACTATGTTCGATCAAGGGTTTTGCGGTTGCCGCTCCCGGCAACCGAATTGAAAGGCATAAACATCGGCGTCCTTCAACGCGAACCGCAGGCGAACCGGTTGTCCGGCCAGTTTGCCGAGATCGGCGCCCTCCTCCCAATGAATTTCTCCGTCGATCGCATCGCCGTAGCATTCGTCGTTCAGGCCATAGCCCTCGATCGGCCGACCGGTTGCGTCCTGGATTTCGACCCGTACGCTGCCCACGGCGGAGGTGGCGTAATTGAGGCGTAGCCGGTCCCCTTCGAAAATCAAAGGTTTGGTGATGAATTCGCCGCCGTTATATCCGGCATTCACGGAGTAGCCACCCTTGCGCACCGGGTGCCTTCCGATGAAATCCCGGATGAAGGCCACGTACTGTCCGCGCAGCGGGTCCCAGAACGCCAGGTTCTGGGAGTCGAGGTAGCCTTCGGTGATCACC
>PWZG01000598.1 GCA_003567575.1 PVC group bacterium
GTGGTTACAATAATCCGGGAGGGTGAGTAGTCTTTGCTCTTTATCGGAATTTGATTGACACCGTTGCGCACAATATTGTATCATTTATTCCCATTGAAAACGCGAAACGTGGGATGATCGGGAAGAGCGAGACGGAATTTATTTCCCGACCCCTGACCCCCGACCCCTGCCAAACGGTAATTTCAAAACCGTTTGGCTAGTCCCAAGGAGGAGACAATGGCGACAAAAGACAATCTACAGGCAGCATTTGCAGGGGAAAGCCAGGCGAACCGCAAGTATCTTGCGTTTGCCAAGCAAGCGGAACAAGACGGCTACGCGCAAGTCGCGAAACTGTTTCGGGCGGCCGCCGAGGCGGAGACGATCCATGCGCACGCGCATTTGCGGGTCATGGGCGGGATTAAATCAACCGCCGATAATCTTCAGACGGCGATCGCCGGCGAAGGCGAAGAATTCAAGGAAATGTATCCGAAATTTGTGGCGGAAGCCCGGGCGGAAGGCAATAAGCCGGCGGAGAATTCCTTCGAGAACGCGCTGGAGGTTGAGGAGATTCACCACGGACTGTATTCGAAAGCCGCGGAAGCGGTCAAGAACGGCAGCGATCTTCCCTCGACCCCTATCTACGTTTGCCCGGTATGCGGCAACACGGTGGAAGGCGATGTCCCGGAGAAATGCCCGATTTGCGGCGTTCCCGGCGCGAAATTCTTTGAGGTCGCCTAAAGTTCGTGAATGTTAGAAAACGGGGTACGCATTCGCGCGTACCCCGTTTTTTTTGGGATCGTGCTCAGACAAGAGACTCCGTGAAATCGATTCAGGCACCGTAAAGTGTATCCCCAGGGAAGAGGTCAGAGACCGACTCTACCGGAACGCGAATGTACACCGTTAGCGTCTATCGGGTTCTCTGCTATCGGGTTCGGACCACGGCAAGTCATTGCGCCACTGAGGTTAAGACTCATGTTGCAGGCATCCTTGCGGCCTTACAGCCTCTTTTCAAGCCAACAACCGCAAACGCAACCATTTACCGTGGTCCGACCCCGATGGCAATCCGATCGGACCGAAGGTGCCTGTGATAAGTTTAGCGCCTGATTCCGGCACACGTATTGATCGGCAAACGGAGATCATAATGCCGCCTTCCCAAATGAGGGAGCAAGGATGTCCAGCTCGCTGTCGTCGAATCCGGCCTTGCCCAGCTCCTCACGCCACCCGGTCGCGACGCAGGTCTGCATCCGCAAGATTAAATCAGCGGCATCAACCGGCTTGAGATTAAACGTCGCCGCGGCGCTACGGAGATTGCCTAGCGCCGCAAGACGACCCTGAGGACCGATGCTCATCGCCAGAAAGAATTCGGAACCCACGCCGGGACGTGCCAGCGCGGGCTCTACATCGAATTGCGGTGACAGGATAAGACCTCCCTGTTCGACCAGGAATCCGTGATTGCGAGGATGATCGTCCATATTACGAACAAGGATATTGAACGCGATGCGGAGAAAGAGTCGACGCAAGTCGTCCGAGGGTCGGATTGAATATTTCCGAATGCGCTCTGCAATCGAACGGTATGACCATCGGTCGCGGTCATGTTCGTCCCATTGGGCAAGACTCAAAGCGCTCAGGTACCCGCGCCGCGCCCAACCGCCCCCCACTGCTTCACGGTCAAAACGCCGGGTAAGAAAGACATCGCGTCCACCTATCGTTCGGAGACGGATCTCCGGCACATCCAGGCCACACCGTGCCGCCAACTTCATCGATCCAAACTCCAGGCGGGGCATGCTGATGCGATCATTGCGGGATGGGAGTTTTGCCAGCCACAACTCGCCGTCGAGTTGCACCGTACACTTCGGGCGGGCGCCCCCCAAACTGGATCCCTGCTCCAGCATGAGACGGCGACGCTCATCGACCGGACGCCCCGCTTCCAAGTCTCCCGCGGCAATCAGAAGGTCTTCCATCTCCTGAAACTCGGGAGGTCCGAGCGTGGGTTCGGTAGCATCCAACGATGCGCGGAAATCCAGATTGCCGACTCGGGTAGCATTGGCATGCAAGAGATAATCCATCTCGGAGAGCGACTCCATCGGGCACTTGAGTCCGGAGGCTGTAACCAACCGGCCCCAGTAGTCCGGCGAAGCGTCGCGGAATGCCCCGTACAAACCGCCGTTCGTCTCCACAGGCAACGGATCCGCACCAAGCGGCAACGCAACAGGATCGACGGCTAACGCGCCCGGACGATTCACATAACGACGCCCATAGGCAAACGTTCCCACTCCGACAACGCCGTCATGGTCGAAACGGCCGGCCGGAACAGCCGACACTTCACCCGGAAGGTAGCAGAACACGTATAGACTCGTTGAAGCCATCAGAAATCCAGATTTTTCTCTTTGCGACGCCGGGCTTGTTTCGGTGTACGCTGCTTCTCTAGGAAGGTCCCAACAGCATCGGCCGCCGGATCGGCCACGTTTCGCGTTGTTTTCCACATATCCAGAACCCACAAGGCTGCCAGTAGCGCGCCGATGCCCACTCCAGGACTGCCTCTCTCAAGCCGGGACACCGTTCGTCGTTCCACGCCCATACGTTCGGCGAGTTCAGCTTGACTCCAGCGCCGTCGCATTCGTGCAATCCGCACCCGTTCGCCGTAGACGCAAATTTGATCCATCACCTCATCAGGATAAACATCGTGTGCCATATTAAGCCCTCGAACTTGCCTTTCGGATCTATATATACGCCATTATATCGATACGTGTCAAGTCCCGTCTGACCTCCCAAAATTGCGGCTGGTTTCCCGACCTCAGTAAAAACCCGGTGTTTCTCGCGTCCGAAGCACCACTTGAACGCTCCAGCATTGTATGTGGGTGCGTAAGTATATGGTCGGCTAAGACCCCATTTCGCCCCCAAAACACACGCATCCATTGCATTATCAGCATGTTATCGACGCCAAGCGTCGATCTGCTCGATCTGCGTCGATTACGGGACACGATGATGGAATACGAGCAGGCCGCAGGTAATCGTCTTGCGTAATCGTCCACCGATTTCCTCGTTCTCTAAGACAAGGCACCCAAGAAAACGGCCGACCCCTCCCCACTGTCTGAATCGCAGTAAATCCGCGACAAAGATTGACAGGCAGCCTGAAATAGTATAGTAAACAAGGAGAAGGCGACAGTCTCGGTTAATCCGTCCGTAACGTCAGGGATGATTCCGTCTTTATCGGTTTGCCGTCGTTCTTCTTTCGCGAGACAATATATCATTTTTAACCGAGCCGCGGTCAGATCGTCAGAGTACGGATTTATCGGGAGGTATCGTCATGATCCATCGATGGTTTCGTATTGCTATGGTTTGTCTGGTTCTGACCGCCACCGCCACGCTTTCGCGGGCGACCACGATCTACGTGGCCACCACCGGCAACAACGCCAATGACGGGTTGAGCTGGCAAACGGCCAAACTGACCGTTCAAGCCGGCGTGACCACCGCCGTGGCGGGCGGCCAGGATACCGTCCTGGTCAGCAACGGCGTGTACAATGCCAGCGTCGAAATCGTCCTGAGCACCGCGCTGACCGTTGAA
>PWZG01000135.1 GCA_003567575.1 PVC group bacterium
ATTGACGACGCAATGAATCCGCATTCCGAAGGTGGAGGTTTGTCGTCCACGGAAACACAATCGACGCAAGTTGAGCAAGACACATCAGTGGTCTTCATGGTATGGCGAATGTCCTTTTTTTTGTTGTTATCAGACCTTGATCGACGCCGCGGCGGCCACGGACCGAGCCGTTTGACAACGCAAGCGACTATATAGTCACTATCTACCCAAAAGTCAATCTTGTGCCGTCCAAGGGGTCGTCTTCGGCGATTACCAGCGCGAGAGAATGGCGCGCGCCAGCCGGCGTCCGGCTTCGCGATACTGTTTCGGGGTCATCACGGTATCGCCGCAGAAACCATAGGGGATTTCCATACTTAACGCCGTGCAACCGAAAGTATCGCGCACGAAATCGGTTACCCGCGCAGTTGACCAGCGGGAACCGTGGGTAGCAATACGCGCGAACGGTTCGGCGGCGAACTCGGCGCCCAATTGCTGTTGCAACACATTAATCCATGTTTGCTGAGCGCGATCGTTTTCCGTCTCCGCGGTTTGCGGGTTGGCCTTGAAAAGGTACATGCCTTCATGCTCGCAAGCGCCGGGTGCGTGCAGGTCGAGCACCAGTTCGGGCCGGCAAAGGGCGGCCCAGCGGCGCATGTCGCGCTGCAAAACCAAGGTTTCATGACGCATCGGCGGAGAACCCCAGGCTCGATTTAGATCGTACGGGAACGTGTCTTTCCCGTAATCCCCGGCCACAACACCGTCAAGATTTGCAAACGGTATCGCCCAAACGCACCACTTGTTGCCGGACCGGTTACGCGAAAACCCTTCCAAGAGACCGTCCAAAACCCATGATCCGGGGGTTTCACCCGAATGCTGGCGCGCCAGCAGATACAAGCCCCGCGGTCTTCCCGCCACATCGCCGCCGTCCATCACCTGGTTGTCGAGCCGTGTCATAACACGTCCGCTCTGAGTTAGCCCAATGCTTTCCTCGCGCCAATAACCTTTGCTGCGCGCTAATTGAACCTGTAGTTCATCCGCACCGTAGGGATAACAAAACGCGACTTCCGTAAGGGTAACCGGATAGGGAATAGTCCAGCTCAACAACGGTTGACCGTCGGCAAGACTGCGTACCGACGGCGGGGACAGACGCCGCCAGCTATTCTTCTGCTGACGGATCAGTGGCCGAAAATATTGCGGATCGCCGCCACCCAACAGATTCCTGAAATAACGCAGCGTCAGCGTCAGGGTATCCGGAACCGATGGCGACGGATCGGCGTCTTCCAGCTTGAAATTGAACCATAAAACCTCGGCACCACCATGCGGATCGGGCGTAAAAATCACTTCCGGCGCGGAAGATTGCACAATCTGCAAAACCCGTACATTGGCGCCGGCAAAACGTTTCAAAACATGTAATGCCACGATCTTCGTTCTCCCTGTTTACGCCCAAGCCGCCGACGGCAGCGACACTGGGTCATTACCGGAAATCATCGTATCATGTCCGCTCGATAAGCGCAATAAACAACCGCTCCATCCGGCAATAAAAGACTTGCAGCGCCCGACAATTTCTGATTTACTTGGCTTTTCGAAACGATTCGCCAATAGATTTCACCCTTACGGAAAGGATACGCACGATGACGATACCAACGGCTATACAACTTTATTCGGTTCGTGACGATTGCGCCCGGGATTTTGCCGGCGTCCTTAAACAGGTCGCGGCCATGGGATACGATGGCGTCGAATTCGCCGGTTATCATAACCTGGATGCACGGGAATTGCGCGCGATTCTCGACGGCGAAGGGTTGCGGGTCGCGGGCACCCATACCGGACTGCCGACTCTGCTGGGCGACGCGCTGCCGGCAACCATCGAATTTAACATCGAATTGGGCAACCGTTTTCTGATCGTACCGGGATTATCGGAAGACCGGCGTCATTCGATCGATGCCTGGAAAAAAACGGCCGCTTTATTCAATACGCTGGCGGATCAGGTGCGTCCCCACGGCATGGTTGTCGGTTACCATAACCATATGCACGAATTCCAACCGATGAACGGCGAGATCCCCTGGGACGCATTTTTTTCGACCACACAATCCGACGTCGTGATGCAGCTCGACACCGGCAATGCCATGCATGGCGGCGCCGATCCGGTTTCGCTATTGAAACGGTATCCCGGACGGGCCATGACTGTTCATCTCAAGGAATATGCCCGCGACAACGACAAAGCGCTGGTGGGCGAAGGCGAGGTTGCCTGGTCCGCGGTATTCGACCAATGCGAACGCGACGGCACGACCGAATGGTATATCGTCGAACAGGAGTCCTACCCGTTTGCGCCGTTGGAATGCGCCGCAAAATGTCTCGAAAACTTACGCGCGTTACGCGCCTGAAAGATTGACGTTATGTTACGTGTCAACGGCGAAAGCATATCCGAAGAGGCCATAAAACTTGAATTCAACCGGTTAACGGCCTTTTATAAAGAGCATAAGCCGCAAGCCGATTTGTCGGAGCTGCGTCCGGTCCTGATGCGAAAGGCACGCGAACAAGCGATTGGCGCCGTACTCCTGATGCATGAAGCGCGACGCCGCGAAATCACCGTATTACCGGAAAAGGTGGATGCCAAATTCCGCGATATGATCGACACCTGCGGCGGCAAAAACGCGTTCATGCAGATGGTCTCGCGTAAATCACTGGATCTGGATACCCTGCGGGATGCGATTGCCGGCGGATTACAAGTGGATGAATTGGTGCGCAGCATTACGGCCGATGTATCTAAACCCGCCGAGAACGAAATCCAGGAATATTACGACGACAACCGCGCTGCATTCGTCACGCCGGAAAAAATTCGTGCGCGTCATATTTTACTTAAATACGACGATTCAAAGCCGGCCGAGCGCGCGGTCGCCGAAACACGTCTCAAAGGGTTCTCCGAAGAAATCGAAAAGGGCGCCGATTTCACCGAACTGGCCAAAATACATTCCGAATGCCCCAGTGGCCGTCAAGCCGGCGGAATGATCGGCTGGATCGGACGCGGCACCATCCTGCCGGCGATCGAACAGGCCGTTTTTGCACTGACTGAAAACGGCGAACTCAGTGATCCGGTCGAGACCCCTCTGGGAATGCATCTGTTTCAGCGATTGGACCATAAGCCGTCGCAACAGGCAACCTACGAGGAAGCGCGCCACCGTGTTGCGGAATTGTTGCAACATGCACGCCGCGGCGAGCGATTGAGAGCGTTTGTCGCGCAACTCCAGCAAGACGCGATCATCGAAGACGACGAAACCACGCCGGATACGGACGATGACGATGATCCGGGATTTGACTTTGACGACAATTAATCGTAGGATACGCGGCAGAGGCAGACAAGGCGGAAACGGGTTGCTGAATATATCGGGGCGTAGCGCAGACTGGTAGCGCGCTTGAATGGGGTTCAAGAGGTCGAGAGTTCAAATCTCTCCGCCCCGACCATACTTCGCTCGCAGCGCAGCGGAGAGCGAAGTAGGGCCTGTTCGCTATATTCCGCTGCGAGCTACGTATGGCAAGCCATCCG
>PWZG01000623.1 GCA_003567575.1 PVC group bacterium
CCGATTCTCGACTTCACTCCCGTATCCTTCAGCGAAGATCTCGTGCCGGCCGCGCCGCTGAACTTGCCGCCCGTCGTGCCTGGCTCCCTGGGGCACATCTACCAGGGCCATGGCTACCAGGGCGGCTTCGACCTGTATACGTGGATGGAAGCCCCGGGAAGCCTGGAAATGGAGGTGACCGGCGGGCTGATTCCCCACTTCCGGGATCGCGGCAACATCCGGCTGCGTCTCTTTTCGCCGCGGGAGGTCACCCTGGAACCCGTCGCCGCAGACGACAGCGTTCCGCCCGACGGCGAACGGCGGCAGGTGGTCCTGGCCACGCCATACGACGGACTGCACCGTCTCGAGTTGCGCGACGGCGGCGACGCCAGCCGGTTGGTGTGGCCGGAAACCTGGCCCATGGCATTGCCCTGCTCGCCCGAGGCGCGTCGGCCACCCGTCCGCGGCATCTGGTCCCTCTATTTCTACGTGCCGAAGGGCACGGACACCGTGGCGGGCTACATGAGCCATGCCTCGGGCCGCCTTGTGGACGCCGCCGGAGAAACGGTACTCGATTTCGCGGACATCGAAACGCCCGGCTACTTCAGCGTTCCCGCCCCTGAAGGGTGGGACGGGCAATTGTGGCGCGTCGACCGGGCGCAGGGACACCTGATCCTCATGACCGTTCCGCCCTATCTGGCGCGCAGCGAGAAGGAATTGCTGCTGCCGCGCGAGGTGGTCGAAGCGGATGCGGCGTCGCCGAACGCGGATGCGGCGGCGCAACCCTGAATCATTGACGGGAAAAAGGAGATTCGAATTGAGTGCAACAAAAATGATTAATGCTATACGCGACGACATCAATAACGCCGCATCATGTCATCCCGAGCTTGTCGAGGGATCACACGAAAAGGCCGGTGGCAAAGATTCCTCGACTTCGCTCGGAATGACAAAGGCTCGGACATGCTGCATTCCTAATGAAGCTCTGTATGAGATAACGTCTCACGAATCGTTCGATCGGAAACGCGATACCGGCCGCGTCCCCGCGGCCGCGACGCCGACGCGACGCCGACGCCATCCGGGCGCCTGGTTTTCCGCCGCGCTACTTCCTGTGGCACTGGCGGCGGGAGCGGCGGCGGAATCGGTCTGGAGCGCCGGCGGCGAAAGCCGCGTCGCGGTCGTGGCCGACGCAGAGATTATCGAGATGAATCCCGACGCTCGTGCCAACGCGGCGCGCGCGCCCCTGCACTGGGCGGCCCACGATCTTGTCGATTACTTGGAGAAGATGACGGGCACGCGCCCGTTTCTTGGCGCCGAGCCTCCGGAGGGTCTCGTTCCCGTCCGGGTACGCTTGAAGCGGGACGGCGAAGATTTGGGCGCGACCTCGGAATTCGGCTGCGCATATCGCATCGATTTGCGCGCCGATGGCGTCGATCTGGTCGGCGAATCGTATGATGCCGCGGCGTTTGCCGTGTACCATGTACTTGAAGAACTCGGTGTGCGGTGGTACGGTCCGGCGGAATGGGCGGAAATCGTGCCGCGCCTCGAACGCGTGGCGTTGCCCCTGGGAACGCGCGCGTTCGCGCCTTCCTTCCATACGCGCCGGCTTTGGGGCGGCGGCATCTCGCGCCGCTGGCTGCTGCGCAACCGTATCCGTAACGTGCAGATCCCGCAGGGCCACGCCTTCCACGGTTTCATGCAAGGTATGGAACCGCGCGACCAGCCGCCGCTGGTGGAGCGCCATCCGGAATACTACCCGATCGTCGACGGCCGGGTCCGGGGTTCAATGGCCAATCTATCGCATCCCGACGTGCTGCAACGCGCGATCGACCGGACACGCCGGCATTTCGAGACCAATCCGGATACCCTCGGCATTGCGGTCGGACCGGATGACGGTTTCCTGATCGACGAACGGCCCGAATCGCGCGCGCTGATGTCGGGCAAGCCGGATCCTCTGTCCAAGGTACAGGACAGTACGGATCTGATGGTGAATTTCGCGAATTGGATTGCCGAGGCGCTGTACGACGACTATCCGGACAAGGTTCTGGGTTTCTACATTTACGCCAACCACCAGATGGTGCCGACGGTCGCACCGCACCCGATGCTGTTCCCGACCGTGGCGCCGATTCATTTCTCGCGCTATACCAGCATCGGCGCGCCGCATTCCCCCACGGCGGTCATGCTCAAGAATATCATCCTGCAATGGCGCGCACTCGTTCCACGGCTCGGATTCTACCTGTACAACTTCAACCTGGCCGACCTCGCGATGCCTTTCACGCGCACGGCCGCGTTCCGGCGCGACCTGCCCAACCTTCACCGCTGGGGACTGGAATACGCGGTGATCGAATCGCTCAACAACTGGCATACGATGATCCCCGGCAGTTATATGACGGCGCAACTGATGTGGGACGTCGAGACCGACGTGGACGCGCTGCTGGAAGAATTCTATCCGCTCTACTACGGTCCGGCGGCTGACGCCATGCGCGCCTACGACCGCCTGCTCGAGGACGCCTACGAGTACAGCTCCGCCTATAGCGGGAACCTGTGGGCGATGCACAGGATTCTGACGCCCGAGGTCATGTCCGGCCTGGAAGAAGCGCTGCAACGCGCCGGCGAAGCGGTTGGCGACGCCGAGCCCTACGCCACGCGACTGGCGATCCCACGGCATTCGATGCGTTTCGCCCGCGCATGGTTCAAGGGGTATTTCGGCATGCAGCGATTCGACTTCCCGGCCGCCGGCGAAGCGAACCGGGAGTTTCTCGCCAATCTCGAGGAAGCGCGCGAGCGGTTTCCGGACTTTTTCAGTCGCACGATCCTTTCCTACTGGAACGCCTTTCACCGGCAGGCCTTCGAGCAGGCCGAAACGATTGCCCGCGAAGGCGTCATCCTTCTCGAACTGCCCGATGTCTGGCGCGTTTACCTGGACGCTACGCTGAGCGGCGAATCGATGGGACTGTACGATCCGCGCTCGCCGAAAGATACCTGGCTCCAAATCAATACCTACTCGGCCACCCTGGACGAACAGGGATTTCCGTACTACCGGGGGCTGATCTGGTATGCGCTGGATATCGATATTCCCGCGTTCGAAGTGCCGGACGGCGAGGAGGTGTACATGTGGTTCGGCGGCAACGACAACAATACCCGCATCTTCATTGACGGCCGTCTGGCGGGGGAATTCCCGACCGGTAACTTCCGGCCCGGCGAGGCGGCGTTGACGCCGTACCTGCGTCCGGGTACGCGGCAACATGTCGTCGTGGCGGTGGACAACCGCGCGATCTGCGAACTCGGCACCGGGGGCATCATGCGTCCGGCCGTGCTGTACCGGCGCGCGCGGCGCGAGGGCGAACTCCCGCCGGAACCGCCGACCGACTTCCATCCCGGCGAAGGACCGCTTTTTACCACCGAATAACCAGCATTCAGCGCAAAAAGATAGACGATAACTTGTCTGAGAGAACAGGGGAAACGGGTGTCGCGTGTCGCGTGCCGGGTGTCGGAGCGAAGTGCCTGCTAATACTCCGCATTCAGGTTTTCTGAACCAGGCTA
>PWZG01000354.1 GCA_003567575.1 PVC group bacterium
ACACTGAGTAACGGATCGTTCTCGAACGCCAGAACCACCGTGGCTTCCGGCTTGGGAACCAGCCGGTTGTACCCCAGAAAAAACGGCCATTCGGACGGCAAGTCATTGAGGATGGGATGATTGTTTACGAAGGCCGGCGTAACCCCCTCCGGTCTCTCCTCGCGATCGTCATAGGTCAGGCACGTCAATCGCCGATACCTGTTCGCCGGCGAAAAGCACCTTGAGCATACGGGATCGCCCGATAGCAGCCCCTTGTTCGGATGTTTTCTTCATCATTTCAAACTCCACTCATTCCATTGTTCCATTATTCCACATCTCCCAGGGATGCTATCGATTCCGTTTCAGGATTCCGGAATCCTAGCCGCCCAGATTTCGAACAATCCGTCCTCGCTGCATGATTGCATCACGGCCCAGCGGCTGTCGAGCGTCACCTCCACATTATTCTCAAGCCGCATCGGTTTATTGAGTACACGCGCCAGGCTGCGGAACCGGCAGACCGGCGTGGTGCGCACCACCTTGTCCGGGTTGCGGTATACCGGGGCCAGCAGGTCGTCCCGGCGATGGAAATCGTGGTCGGGCGTCAACAGGGACTGTTCGGGCAGTTCGAACTTCCAGATGATCTCGCCCGGGGAGTGGCAACCCACGCCGTCGAATGCCCAGACGTTGTCCCCGTCGCCGGCCTTACCCGCCGCCTCGTGCTCCGTATTCCAGCCAAAATTCTTACCGTCGCCGAGCAGAAAACTCTCGTCGGGCGCGATATGCACATGGGCCGAATCGCCCAGGCCGATGGGAACCACAAAACTTTCCCATTCACCTTTGGCTAGACGGAACCGGCTGATGGTCTGGTATCCGTACAGTCCGGCGTGTCCGTAAATCGCCGTTCCGTCGCGGGTCCACATCTCGTGGGACACGCCGCCGTCACGTATTTTCCAGGTCATGTCCAGCCAGCGTCCGGCCTCGGTGTCGCGCACCCATACCCGCTGAAAATTGCCCTGACTATCCGGTTGATCCTGGCAGCACATGAACAACTCGGGGCGCACGGGGTTGGGATTCGGATGCGCAATCTCCCAGTCGGTTTCGAAAACCGGCAACGTTTCACCGGTTTCCAAATCGATCCGATACATGGTATGGCGCTTCAAATGATGCGCCGCGCCGCGATGATACCATTCCGTATTGGACATGCCGGCCGGCTTGGGCGGGGGAACCGACGGCGTATAGATATACCGCAGGTCGGCCGAACAGGTCGCGTCCCAGATAAAACGGAACGGCCGGCTGGGCACGATCCGGCGGCGGGATCCGCCGTCCAGCTCGATTCGTTCGATCTCTTCGTGGTCGCCGCAATCAACGATCGCGTGTACGACCCGGCCGCGCGGCGCGGCGGCGAACCACAGACCCATCTTGCCGGCGCGAAACGCGCCCAGCTCCTCGATATCGCCGGTAAGCAGGTCCAAGGCGATGAGTTGCGACTCGACGACCCGGCAATCGGCATGGCTCGGATGGTCGAACCGGTCCATCGTCACTTTCGCCGGACAGGCCTGCATCAGCAGCGTCCGCCCGTCCGGTGTGAACAGCGGCGTGCGGAAATAGGCATTGCGAAAGTGCATCGGCAGGTCCGGCGAGAGCTTTACCACCTGCGTGTCGGTCATGGGATCTTCCCATTGCTGTCGCGCCCAGGCCAGATCGAGTCGCGGCGGCGGCGGCATCCCGGTTGGCGTGTGGGCTTCGGCCGGTGGAATAGGATTCTTCTGCGTCATGTTCATAATCTCCTTCATCATGCTCATGTGAGTTGGGTTTTCAGCCAATCAAACGCGCGGCGTTGCATGGTCCGGTCAAACTTATGCAGGCCCGGATAGAATTCTCCCCGATAATTGGAACGTTTACCGGCCTGTTGGTAATGGGTTTGCAAACGGCGGTCGGCGGCCCGCATACCGGCCGGCGTGTATAAGGGGTCGTCGCGATCGTATTGCACCAGCAACGGCGACGGAGCGCGGCACGCGACGAGGTCGCTCCAATCCCCATGCCGGGCCCACCCGTCGGGGAAAAGCATCCACGTATGGCAGGTGACATTATGATCGAGTAACCCTTCACTGGTCGTCATGGCGCCCACCACCACGGCGGCTCGAATACGGTTGCAGGAAGCCTGAAGCAACCCGCTACGCATCCCGCCGCCCGAGAGACCCACGCAGCCGATCCGGCCGGACCGCACATCCGCGCGTGAAGCCAGATAGTTGGCCGCGATTCGGTCTTCATGCGCGACGATACCGGCCAAGGGAACGCCAAGCAGGGCGCCATACTTGGCCACGGTCATTTCATGATAGCCGGCGGCCGTATTGTATCGATCGATTTCGTCATCATTCGCTATCCCGGACGCGCGTTGCGCGGCCCGCCACTTTCGCATGGCATCGCCACTGAGCCGATCCGACTCGGGAATTTCGTCATATTCGAACTTGCGGCTGCCCCACAGGAACACGTCATGAACCAGCACCGCGAACCCTTCGCCGGCCAGATCGTTGGCGAAAGGCCGTCCACCATAGCAAAGGTTTCGAAAGTTACGCAAAACGGTATTGGGGGCGGCATCGTCATCGGCGATTTTTTCCTTGCCGTAATACTTGAACCCGCCGTGATCATGCAGCGCCAGGATGCCGGGCAGCGGTTTCGTGACGCCCGCCGGACGCAGCAGCCACGCTTTGGTTCGCGGCCCGTAGCCGACATCCCAGGAAATCTCCTCGCCGGCGATGCCGTGTTCAGTCCAACGCCGTTCCGCGCGGATATCGTTCGGGAACTCGCGCCCGGAGTGGAACCCCAGCACCGTGCGGACTTTTCGACGGGTCCGGATGCCGGGTGGCGCCATGGGATACAAGGGCTGCGCGCGAGCGATTTCCCGGACCCAATCGCTGTAGGACCCAAGATCGCGGTATGTTCTGTTTACATTCTTCACATCATGTCCCAGACTGACAGCCCACGGCCATCCTCGCGGGCGGCGCCCTCGACCTAATAACTGGCTGCAGCCGCGCCCCAGACGAAATTCTTCGGGAAAGTCATGTTCAACAGCCGGGTTTACGGCGCGATACCGATAAAAGTAGCGCATCCGGCCAAAATAGTAAATGGCTAAAACGCAGGAGTTTTTAACAGCAACGCAGATTTTCACCAGCAACCGCCGTCTTCAGCATGGGCCATGGAGCCGGCGGTCCCCCGCCGGTAAGCGCAAACCGCTGAGCAGGAGTGGAACATGTCATGACATCAGTCCTGCGAGAGAACATTCGTAAATTACTGGAAAAACAAAACATAACATTGTGGTCTATCTGCCCCGAAAAACCTGATTTTCGCCGCGGGATCAGGGGCCACACTTGTCTGAGAGAACGGGTGGGGGACCGGTGGACGCGTACGGGCGACGATTACGGTGGACGATTTGTGACCCTCCTCTCGTAATCCGTAATCGTCGCCCGTAATCGTAATCCGTTCTTTCATCCCTGAAAAATCAGATCGTGCACACGATCTGAGGCTCCACTCGTTTG
>PWZG01000447.1 GCA_003567575.1 PVC group bacterium
CCGGTATGGCTGCCGTTGACCATGACAATTTGTCCATTGACCAACACGTAATCGATGCCCGACGGGTATTGTTTCGGCTTTTCATAGGTGGCCCGGTCAATGACGGTTTCCGGATCGAACACCGTGATATCCGCCCAAGCTCCTTCTTGCAGCAGACCGCGGTCGGTCAACCCAAGCCGTCGTGCCGGCAGTCCGGTCATCCGATGGACGGCTGTCGGAATCGATAACAGTTGCTTTTCCCTCGCATAATGTCCCAGCGCTCGCGGGAAGGTGCCGAACATGCGTGGATGGGGACGGAGTTCGGTCGGTTTTGGTGACCAGGCATCGGAGGCGATACAGGTCTGGGGATGTTGCATGATCAGGGCGAGATCGTCTTCGCACATAGCGTGGAATACGCAATATACCTGGGTCTGTTCCGGAAAGCAGGTTGCAATTTCCAGCACCGTTTCGGCCAGATCGCCGGCCTGGTTGGCGCGCCCGGCGTTGCGTGCGTGGTCGGCCAGCGAAAGCCCGACAAGATTCGGATCCGGCGCTCCGGAAATTACGATCCTGTCGCCGTCACCGTCGTAAAAATCGTCCAAATGTTGTGTCACTTCCTGTTTCAAGCGCTTGCGCGATTGCGGCGCCGCCAGTCGCGCCAGCATTTCATCGCGTCCGCCCTCCTGCGCCCAGGCCGGGAACAGCAAGTATATCCGGCCGCAAGAGGCCGTGTAGGGATATTGATCCTGGGTTATATCCAAACCCTGTGCGCGATATTCATCCAGCAGATCAAGCGCTTCGCCGGCGCGACCCCAGTGTTTACTGCCGCGCACTTTCAAATGTGAAAGATGGACCGGTAACCCGCTGCTTTTCCCGATCTCCGCGGATTCACGGATGGAATCCATCAGACCGTCTCCTTCATCGCGCATATGACTGGTATAATAGCCGCCGTACGCGGCTGCCTTGACAGCCAGTTTAACGATTTCGTCGGTCGTCGCGTAATTTCCCGGCACGTATGTCAGTCCGGTTGAAAAACCCACTGCGCCATCCTGCATTGCCTTTTCGACGATGCACTGCATCGCCTGCATTTCGGCTGCCGCGGGCTCGCGGTCGACATTGCCCATGACATGCATGCGGACCGTGTTGTGCCCGATCAGTAACGCCAGGTTAAAACCGGTGGCGCCTGCAATGCCGGCGGCAACATGAGCGAGGTCCGGCTCCGAAAAACCGCAGTTCCCGCTTACGGCGAGGGTTACCCCGGATTGCAGATAGTTTTCATTGATGCCGGCCTCGCAATGGGTATGCAAGTCGATGAAGCCGGGACAGACGATGTGGCCTTTGGCGTCCAGAACCGTCTGGGCGGCGCCGGATACCGTTGGGGAAACTTTCGTTATGCGACCGTCCCGTACGCCACATTCGCCGGCCCGTTCCAGGCTGCCGTCGCCGCTGAGAATAGTGCCGTTTACAACCTTTATATCGTACATGTTATTTTCCCTGTGTCGATCCTGTTTCCCGTGATTCGCGCGCCGCATTCAGTAGTTCGTCCAATCCGTCCAATACAAGTTGCGACCAGGTTTCCAGTTTTGGACGCAATATCTGCAGTTCAGCGCGGGTTTTGAAGCCCGCTTCGCGGATCGTTTCTTCGCGTGGCTCGATTTCGGCGTTGGCCGTCATCAAAACATGCACTACACCCAGATGAACGCAACCAACCGGGTTCGAGTCGTCGTTGAGCAATGCGCCGATCGTATCGCGGGCATCGGATGGCACAACGATCTCCTCGTTCAATTCGCGCAATGCGGCCTGCCGGTAGATATTGCCGTTATCGTCATGATCCCGGTCGTTGATATGACCGCCGACACCGAGCGAGTAGCGGTCGGCCAGACGTTTTTCGCCGGGTTTTCCGCCGCGCCGATAGCACCAGACCTTGTCATCCAGGCAAATCACAAAGTACGGGATCAACTGTTTGAGCGCCGGATCGTTCTCGGCATCCGGTCGCGGTACGAACCGGTGTTGCCGCGGATCGAGCAATAGCGGCAGATAACGCTCGATATCGAAGTTCAGTCCCTGAAATAAGTCCGATGTTCCCAGCGCTTGACGTTCGATAACCAAAATGTTTTCAGGTTCTTGCTGCATGGATGATCCTTGCTGTTGACGTTTTCATATCAGTTCCGTAACGATGAAATGTTGGAATAATCAAGTGGCGCGACGTATCATAGCGCGTACAACCGATTCCGGCAACCACGGAATGCTGTCCTCTCAGGAAGTCTGTCCTGCGTGGGCGTCGATCGGATGTTGCCGGAGCCATCTGGAATAGGCCTGCGGCGTGGCGAATCCCAGTTCCGACGCGATCATCTTCTGGGTTTCGCCGCGTGCCAGGCATTCACGCACCCGTTGTTCGCGACAACGGTTGATATACGCGAGGACCGTCTGGCCGGTTTCGCGCTGGAATATTCTGTGAAAATGATAGCGACTGTAGCCGGCGATCCGCGCCAGCGAGTCCAGACTGTCCCCGCGACCCGCCGTCCGTCGCAGATGCCGCTGGATCGATGCGATCAGCCGCCGCCGCGATTGTGTTGCGTCGGCGGCCGTTGTCCCCCGACGCCGGTCGCCATCCAGTAACGCCAAAACAACGTTCAGGGCCAGTGTGCGGACGCGGAACAAACTCAGTTCAAGGGGTTCTTCCGGTTTCCGGTCGGCTTGCGATTTTAAGGGTTCCCCCGGCGGCAGGCAGAGCGCATCGTATACGGAGGCGCCTACATTTTCCGAAAGCATGCAACCCTGTCGCACCCGCACCCGTCGCGCCGTAAAACCATCGTGCATCAGGCTGATCCAAAGATGATCGACCGGCGGCTCAAAAGCAGGATATCCGTTCTGATGTAATTCCATCGGTGCAAACGCCATGACCGTACCGGGACCGACCGGATAGAAGGCTTCGCCGAGACCGTATACCGTTTCGCCGCGCAATCCGAACAACAATTCGGCGTGGGAATGCGCACGCCGCTCGCGGCGGTAGCCAATGCGGCGTGAAACGTCGACCGTCACCGCTTCATCCGGCATGCCGGAGATGATGATCCGCCAGCGTTCGGGATGTAACAGGATCCAATCCGTGATCGGTGACCACATAATGTAGAAATACGCAATAACGGGTAAAAAAAAGCACAAATCGTCAATTGCTTTTTGCCCGGAATATTGTTTCAATAACCGTTCAGCGAACCTGCCGCCTGCTGTGTAAGCCATTACGATTAAAACATGAATACAGCAGAAATGCAAGACGATTTGTACTGACGGAGGGTGACAGGGAAAATAGGAACCATTGCAAATAACAAGAACCGGTAATATTGACGAAAGGGAGAAATCATGACGGCGACAAAAAGACATTCAAAACTTGCGGTATCCGGTGGTCCCAAGGCGGTGACCCGGCCGGGACCGGTCTGGCCGGTAACTGGCGTCCGTGAGGTCCGCTGGATGACGGACGTGGTGCAAAGCGGACGCTGGAGCTGGGTCGGCAAGCATGAGCGGGCCTTCTGCGAAGC
>PWZG01000103.1 GCA_003567575.1 PVC group bacterium
CGTGTCGCGGCGTAGCGCGAAGCGCGAAGACGGAAGTACCCAAAGAAAACCAAAATACCTAAAGACCAAAGGTAAAACACCCAATACAAGCAAGATATTTGGCATTCTAACTTCGTCATTCCTTCGTGCTTGGGTATTTGGGTGTTTCGTCATTGCAGCACGTACTTTTCACGCCCTTTTGTGTTCAATGAGCTTAAGTAAGTGCCATTCGTGTCTGTATGCCAAATTTGATGGAGGGATTACACGTATCGCCTCAGCCATCGTTGTCATTGACGGCTGTTCTTGTTGAAGAGTCGAGCGGCGAGGAATGTTTATCGCCGGTGGCTACTTGAGGGCGTGTCGCGATTCAGGGTAACGTTATCGACGCCAAGCGTCGACATGTCCCAACGGCATCACGATCCCCGCCCCAGTGTTTGAATTGCCGATCTGCATAAATACGCATTGCCGAAGCTCGTTATGTCCCTTATAATTATGACGCCACCGATGTGAATGCGCGATTGAGAAACCAAGTTAATCCACGTCCCGAAATGCGGTCATGAGCGAGGTTCATCAGCGATCGACGGTCGAGCGGAAAATCGCATTATTCCATTCGCTTTTCCGCGGCCGCGAAGACGTGTACCCCAGGCGTTTCGAAAGCCGGCGGACCGGCCGGAGCGGATACACGCCCGTATGCGTGAATGAATGGGTGCGCGACGTTTGTGAACGCTCGCTTCGCGCCGCGAACCGGACCAGCAAACGATGGACGGGATGCGCGAATTGCGCCCATCGTAACTTCGTCCCGGTAACCTCGCAAGTCATCGAACGGCATTTAACCGGCCGCGACGAACAGGGACGCGAATTCGTGATGGGTGTCTATCCTTTGCTGCCCGACGATACATGTTACTTTCTGGCAGCTGATTTCGACAAATCCACCTGGCGTGACGATGTGCGTGCATTAATCGAAACCTGTCGCCAAATGGCGCTGCCGGTCGCCATCGAGCGGTCACGTTCCGGTAACGGCGCGCATGTCTGGTGGTTCTTTCAAGAAGCGCTGCCTGCCGCGCTGGCACGGAAACTGGGCTGCGCAATCCTGACGGAAACCATGGATCGGCGGCCGGATATCGGCTTGGATTCCTACGACCGCTTCTTCCCAAGCCAGGACACCTTGCCGCGGGATGGATTCGGCAATCTGATTGCCTTGCCTTTGCAGAAACAGCGCCGGCAACTGGGTTGCACGGTTTTCCTCGACGATCACCTGATCTCCCATCCGGACCAATGGGCATTCCTGTCCTCGATTCGCAAACTGACCCGAGACGAAGTCGAAACACAGGTACGCCGCGCCGAAACTTCGGGACGCGTGCTCGGTGTTCAGCGCGTGATGCCGGATGATGACGGGAATGAACCATGGACCCAGCCGCCATCGCGTCGCTGTGTCGATCCCCCTTTGCGGGAACCGCTCCCCGAATCACTTGAATTGGTGGTGGGCAATGATGTCTATATTGCAAAAACGGATTTGCCGTCCGCGTTGCGCAACCGCTTGCTGCGCTTGGCCGCCTTTCAAAATCCGGAGTTTTACCGTATGCAAGCCGGACGTCAATCCACTTGGAAAATCCCCCGAATCATCGCCTGCGCCGAAGATCACGCGCGGCACATCAGTCTGCCGCGGGGTTGCCTCGATGCGATGCGCAAACTGTTGCGCGACGCGGGCATCCGAGTGCGCGTACGCGACGAACGACAACATGGCACCCCGATCACCGTGTCGTTCAGCGGTATCTTGCGGCCGGAACAAAAGGCGGCTGCGGACATTCTCGCAAAGCACGATGACGGTGTCCTGGCTGCGACCACGGCGTTTGGAAAGACGGTCCTGGCCGCTTGGTTGATCGCCCGACGCGGAGTCAATACCCTGGTGCTGGTGCATCGCCGTCAGTTAATGGAGCAATGGGTGGAACGGTTAGGTCATTTTTTGGAACTGCCGCCAAAGGCCATCGGCTGTCTGGGCGGCGGACGCCATCGACTCACGGGAACGGTCGATGTGGCCTTGATCCAAAGTCTGAGCCGCAAAGGTGTCGTGCGTGATTGCGTCGCCGATTACGGACATTTAATCGTGGACGAATGCCATCACTTGTCGGCGCCCGCTTTCGAGCAGGTCACCCGTCGCGCAAAGGCGCGATACGTGTTGGGTTTATCGGCAACCGTCACCCGCAAGGACGGTCAGCACCCGATTATTCTGATGCAATGCGGGCCCATCCGTTACCGGGTCGATGCCCGGCAACAAGCGACGGCGCGCCCGTTCCGGCATTGTGTCCGGGTTCGTCCGACCGCGTTCCAAGCGCATGCAGAAACCGATGCCGATGCCCGGATACAGTTTCATCAACTCTGCGCCGCACTCATCGTAAACCACGCCAGGAACCGGTTGATTGTCGAGGATGTCGTGGACAGTTTGCGCGAAGGCCGGTCTCCGATCGTCCTGACGGAGCGAACCGAACACCTCGATATACTGGAAAGCTCACTAAAGCCACGGATTGCATGTTTGATGGTCTTGCGAGGCGGGTTGACCCGCAAGCAACTGAACGACCGGTTGAACGAACTGGCTTCGATCCCCGCGGATCAACCGCGTTTGCTGTTGGCGACCGGCAAGTACATCGGCGAAGGGTTCGACGATGCGCGCCTTGACACGCTGTTTCTGACCATGCCGGTATCGTGGCGAGGCACCATCGCCCAATATGCCGGCCGGTTACACCGCCAACATGAAGACAAGCGCGAAGTTCGAATCTACGATTACGCGGACTTGAACGTGCCGATGCTGGCGCGCATGTTCGATCGACGATGCCGCGGATACGAGGCGCTCGGTTATACGGTCATGTCGCCTGCATCCGCCACGCCGGGATGGCCGCCGGATGTACCGTTGCCTGATGGGCCGGAATGGAAACGCGATTACGCCTCCAGCGTACAACGCCTGATCCGTGATGGTGTCGATCCGCCGCTGGGCAATTTATTTGTCCAGGCAGCGCACGGAATACCGTCCGATGCCGAAGGCGTTCAGCGAGCACGCAGCGACGCCGAAGCGTTTCTATTCCGTCGTTTGCAAACGCTGCCGGAAACGGCCGGAATATTCCGGCTGAACGAAACGCTGCCCATTGCCTTTAACGCCCAAGGCGGCATGGAAGTGGATTTCCTATGCGCGGCCGGCCGGTTGGTCATTGAGGTGGATGGCGCGCATCATCTGAACGATCCGGAAGCATACCGGCGCGACCGACGCAAAGACGCCCTGTTGCAGGAAAACGGTTATTTCGTATTACGATTTCTGGCGAATGATTTGGCGGGAGACTTGGATACCGTACTGGATACGATCCTGCGCACACTGGCTCATCGGCAACGCGGAAAATGACCTGCTTGATAGGGGCATAAAGGTCTGTCCCGAATGGCACTTACTTAAGCTCATTGAACACAAAAGGGCGTGAAAAGTACGTGCTGCAATGACGAAACACCCAAATACCCAAGCACGAAAGAATGACGAAGTTAGAATGCCAA
>PWZG01000180.1 GCA_003567575.1 PVC group bacterium
AATTACGATCCCATGCTCGACGACCTACTCCAGGTCGGCGTGGATGCCATGGACGGCATCGATCCCGAAAGCGGCATGAGTTTAAGGCGTACCAAGGCGAAAATCGGGGATCGGATAACCCTGATGGGCGGGTTGAGTTGTCTGACACTGCTGCGGGGTACACCCGAACAGGTTCATAAGGAAGCCGCGCAATGCGTGGCGGACGGCAAGCCGGACGGACGTTACGTCCTCGGCAGCGCCTGCGCCGTACCCCGCAATACGCCTCCCGAAAACCTATTGGCCGCCAGGGCAGCGATTGACCGATACGGAATTTATCGTAAAATTAACGAGCAACTTACAATACAAAAAAGGCAACGTCATGACAGCGAACAATCAACCTAAAATTCCCAACGCAGCAAATCCGATCATTCTTGGCTCGCAATACTATCGCCCCCCCACCCCGTCGGCCGAAAACTGGGAACACGACCTGGAACGGATGAAGGCGGCCGGCTTGAATACGGTCCAGTTATGGGCTGTATGGGGATGGATCGAACCGGAGGAAGGAAAATTCGTTTACGACGACTATGACCGCTTGGTTGATCTTGCCGATCAAAACGGGTTGAAGATCGTGATCAGTACGATTACCGACCTGCAACCCTTCTGGCTGCCGCGTCTCTATCCGCATACCGGCATGCGCGACGAATTCGGGCAGCCGGTGCGGGGTACTCCGCGCGAGGAGTGTTTACCGGGACTGACCCCCGGCCAGTGCACCGACCATCCCGAAATACGGGAACGATCCATGCGCTTCATGCGCGAACTGGCCGCGCATTACCGCGGCGCCCCGGCCTTGACAGCCTGGGATTGCTGGAACGAAACCCGCTGGTCGGTTGGCTGCGAGCGCTGGATCTGCTATTGCGATGAATCGATCCGCGCTTTCCGCGCTTTCCTCAAACAGCGCTATCAAACCCTGGACGTCCTGGGAAAAGCCTGGGGACGCCGCCTGACGCATTGGGAGGATGTACTGCCGGCGCGATCCCGTAGTTACCTTAACCCGTCGTTACTCGACTGGCTGCGTTTTATCATCCAGCGGGCACACGAGATGGGTTGCTGGCGACGCGACGCAATCCGCGCGGGCGATCCTGACCACCCGATCGCGGCACATGCCGGTGGGCCGCTGACAAACAATCGCGACCAATCCGAGGAGGCGCCGTTCGCGCGCGGTAACGATTTCGATACCGGACCGGAACTCGATGCCTTCGGCACCAGCGCCTTCCCTGCCTGGTTCGGATTCGACAACACCTCGCTGGGGATCTGGCTGGAGGTAACGCGCTCGGTATCGCATCCCAAACCGTTCTGGCAAAGCGAACTCCAGGGAGCGGCATTCAACCAGGGTTTTCGATACGGCATCGCCGTCAGCGGCGCGTTGCAGCAGTATTGGACCTGGATGTCCTTCAGTCGGGGTGCGAAAGCCGTGTTGTACTGGTCATGGCGCGACGAAACGTGGGGAGTCGAGTCCGGCGGCTACGGCATCGACGGCCAGGACGGTCTGGCCGAAGACCGCATCGCGGCGTTACGTGAAACCCGCCGCCTGCTTGACGCGCACGGCAATGAACTGGCGGAATACCGGCCCGATGCGGCCACGGTTGGTCTGGTCTACGATACCGACAACGCCCTGCTGGCGGTGGTCAACCGCGAACGCAACTCGAATGCGGCCACTCTGGGAATCAACGGTTGCATGCAGGCGCTCGAACGCCAGCGCCTACCGTTCGATCTACTCGACGGACGACGACTGGTCATTCCCGACGAGGTCAAACTCCTGCTGTTGCCGGCGGCCTACTGCCTCAAACCCGACGCGACGGATGCGATTCAGGCATTTCTGCAACGCGGCGGCTGGGTCTATGCCGAAGGCGGTACCGGCTGCTTCCAGACCAACGGTTTTTTCGAGGAACGGCCGGAGCAACGGGCGTTACTGGGAAATCTTGGAATCGGCGCCCTGCGCCGGCGCGGCAACCACATCGACGCCATGTGCGTCGTGGCGGACTGCGCCTGGCCGGACAGTCCGGCACTGCGATTGAACGGTGCATTGTGGAGTATCGCACTGGATCCACCCAAAACTGCCCGTGTCCTGGCCCGCGACGCGATGGACGATGCCATGTTGATCGAATGTCCCGTCGGTAAGGGACGCTTGATTCTTTCCGGCACGTTTCCGGCTTACGCCTATGGAGAAAAAGCTTACGACGGATTCGAACAACTGATCCAGTCGTTGACCACGGCGTCGGGCGCCGCGCCCGCCTGGCGGATCGAGAGCGAAACGGATCTGACCGGCCTCGCCACGAGGACGGGACGCAGCGGCTCAAAACGATTATTATTCCTGCTCAACACCGGCAGCGCAAAAACCGTGATCATCCATCCTGACGAAGCGCCGGCCGGTCCGGTCCATGAATGGGTAACGGGCGAAACATTGCATCCCGAATCCGGCGGCGGTTACCGGCTGACACTACCGGATCCCAGCCATCGCGTTCTGGAGTGGAAGACCATGGCGTAAGCATTGCAACAAGGCGTGTGTTGGGTATCAGCAGGTACTCTTGCAAACCGATGCATTCAAAACAACATACCAACTCCAAGCCCAGGGTCTATCGCCCTGTCGGCCACCGTCACGCCCGGATGGAAGGGCTCGCGATCCTCCATGAAGACCGCGACATCATTGTCACTAACAAGGGACCGGGATTACTGACCATCGCCACGCGGAAAGACCGGAACCGAACGGCCTATCGTCTGCTGACGGATTACGTACGTAAAGGCAACTCGAAATCATCGCAACGGATTTTTATCGTTCACCGGCTTGATCGGGATACATCCGGCGTCCTGGTGTTTGCCCGGACGCATGAGGCCAAGCTGAAGCTGCAATCACAATGGGAGACGACCGAGAAGCATTATCTTGCCGTTGTGCATGGTAAAATGTCCCGGCCGGAAGGGACGATAACATCGTATCTCGCGCAGAATGCGGCATTACGCGTTTATTCGACCTCGGATTCCTCGAAAGGGCAGCTTTCCAGTACGGCCTACCGGGTTTTGCGGGCAACGCCCTACTTCAGTGTGCTAGATATCAATTTGCTGACTGGTCGCAAAAACCAAATTCGCGTGCATTTGGCGGAACAGGGCAATCCGGTGATCGGCGATCATAAATACGGGCGACCGGGTGAATCGGGTAAACTGCTTGCATTGCATGCCTTGTCCATCGCCATCAATCACCCTTATAGCGGTGAGCGCATGCGGTTTGCCGCCGATCCGCCGCCCCACTTCTTCCGCTGGTGGAAGCCCGCGCACGCGCACGCATTACCGCGCACGTCGACGTCATCGCGCAAATAGGGGAAGCCTTTTTAGGCACTTATTCAAGCATGTTTGCGCAGAAAAACAAGAAAAATGACGCGGAGCCATGGATGGTGTCGGGCAAGAGGTCAGAGGTCGGAGGTCAGAGGTCAGCAAAGAAAAATCTGACCTCTGACTTCTGACTTCTGACCTCTGGGTTGC
>PWZG01000068.1 GCA_003567575.1 PVC group bacterium
GGACACCGTGTACTTGGCAATGAACGTGTCATCAGTATGTGGCCGGCACGCGGCGCGCCGGTCGTGAAGGACGGAACGGTCTACTTTGCCGCCGGTATCTGGCCTTTTCTGGGCACATTTCTTTACGCGTTGAACGCGGAAATCGGTGCGGTCGAGTGGGAGAACACCGGTCACGCCACCGAATGGCAGCGACAACCCCACGGCGGTGCGTATTCCTTTGCCGGAATCGCGCCGCAAGGGTACCTGGCTGCGTCGTCGAATCGTCTGGTCGTTTCCGGTGGCCGTGCTTTGCCAGGCATTTTCGACCGCCAAGACGGAACCCTGCTACATTCGGATATCACCGGCAAGGGAGTCGGCGGCTACCGGGTACGGATCGATGGCGAACATTACGAGAACCACGGGCGGCGCTACCGTCTCAGCGATGGCGGCGGTGCAGGTGACGCCGGACTTGAATGCGCGATGCTAACCAACCGGGTGGCAACGATCCGGCAACACCTGGATGGGGAACCGTTCGAGTTCCTGGCGGCCCGTGAACGGCTGTTCGTGGTCACGCGCAAGGGTACGCTATATGCCTTTGGCGCTGATGCACGGGAACCGACCACACACGCTCACCGTCCCGATACGCCAAACAAGCATCACGACGCGATGGGCCGGCGGGCCGAAGCGATTCTGGAAAGCAGCGGCGCGCATGCCGGCTACGCCCTGTTTATGGGGGTCGGGAACGGCGATTTGATGGAGCAAATCGCCGTGCGCAGCGAGTTGCACCTGGTCGGCATCGATCCCGACACGGATAAGATAGATGCCTTACGGAGGCGTTTTGACGATGCCGGCCTCTACGGTGAACGTATTGCGCTACTGGCCGGTAATCCAGCCGATACCCCGTATCCCAAGTATATCTCCTCGCTGATCGTCATGGAGGATGCATCCGTCATCGGACGCAGACCGGATACCGCATTGCTGAAACGTATTGAGGAACGTTTGCGACCCTATAACGGCATGGCCATTATCGCCGTCGATGATTCGAACCGAACGGCGTTTGACACCGCACTGACAATGTTTACCCCGGAAGCCGGCCGGATATCGTCAACCGGCGATACCATCGTGCTGGCTCGCGAGGGTCCGTTGCCCGATACCGGACAGTGGACGCACCAGTATGCCGATTCCGCCAATACGACGCATTCCGCCGATGACCGGGTACGTCCGCCGTTCGGGCCGCTTTGGTTCGGTGGTCCCAATCATGACAATATTCTGCCACGTCACTCGCAGGGACCGGTGCCGCAGGTGGCGGGCGGACGCATTATTCTGCCGGGCGTGGAAACCCTCAGCGCCCGTTGCGTGTTTACCGGACGTGAATTATGGGTACGTGAATTCCCCGGCGTAGGCCATCCCTTTACCAATCTCGAGTTGGAAGCCGAATGGGAAGACGGGGAATCGGTCTACATGACCAATCTGCCGGGCGCCAACCAGATGGGCAGTCCGTTTGTCTCCCTGGCCGATGCAATTTACCTGCGTTACCGGGGACAGGTTTTGCGTCTCGATCCGGAAACGGGCGAAACTCTGGCCGCTATTGATATCGGCAGCAATGATCCGGATGGTTTTTCCGGTGGTCATATCAGCGTTTCAGGCGATGTTCTGCTCGTCACGGCCGATCCCCAGATATTTGACGAAGGTCGCATCGGCGGCGAGAACGTCAACGCCCTTTCCAGCGACCGGTTGCTGGCGCTGGACCGCCACGACGGTGAACGGCTATGGTCGCGCGACGCCGATATCGGGTTCCGCCATAATGCCATCATTTCCGGTGGCAAACGCGTCTTTCTGATCGACAGCCTGAACGAACCGGCGATGGAACTATTGGAGCGGCGTGGCATGCGTCCGGAGAATGATCCGGTCCTGCTGGCGCTGGATTTAACCTCGGGCAGCGAGATCTGGCGCGTGAGCGACGGCGTATTCGGTACCTGGCTGGGGTATTCGGTCAAGCACGACGTACTGGTCCAGGGCGGCCGTGGCGGCGGGAAGCGCGCGGCGCCCGGTGAAGCGTACGAGCGCAGTTATGCCTATCGCGGCCGGGACGGCGCACTCCTGTGGCAAAGCGATCGGGACACCGCGCATCTGGCTCTGGCCGGCGACTGGTTAATTCCGGGACATTGGGTCTATGGCTGGGCACTGGATTTGCTAACCGGCGAACCGATTCATACACCGCATGCGCTGACCGGCGAACCGATCGAATGGCGTTACTGGCGGACATACGGCTGCAACACATTTAATACCAGCACGCATCTGCTGCTTTTCCGCACCGGATCCGCCGGATACGCCGATCTGTCGCATCATGGCGGGACCGGCACCCTGGGAGGGTTTAAGGCGGGCTGCTCGAACAATATGATGCCGGCGGACGGTGTGTTAAGCGTTCCTGATTATACACGGACCTGTACCTGTTCCTACCAGAATCAGACGTCGATCGGCTTGATTCACATGCCGGAAATGGAGATGTGGACGGCGAATCAGCCCCCGGATGCCGTGGGTCGTTGGGGGCTTGATGCGCCGACGGGAACGATCGCACGCGTCGGTATTAATTTCGGCGCACCGGGCGATCGCCGTGCCGAAAACGGGACGCTCTGGACCCCGTATCCGCCGACCGCAGCGCCCGCGCCGGAATATACCGCGCGACTTGCCCCGATGGGTTTCGAGGAAGTGCCGGTACGCGTCTTAGCGGCTTCGGCGTCCACCGGATCAGCGGACAATACGATGGACGACGATAACGCGACACGATGGAGTATCCGCAGCGACCGGCAGGGCCGTTTCGATGAATGGCTCCAATTCGATTTGAACGACGTCACGACACTGGACCATGTTAGCATGACATGGTCAGGTCCCGCGGAAACAAAACTACAAATCGCAACCAGTGAAGACGGCGAAATCTGGAAGACCGTCCATGAAGCCGAATGCAGCGGCGGTGGACCCGATGAACCGATGGTCTATTCTTTCGATCCCATTCCGGCGCGTCATGTTCGGGTGGCCTTCGTCGAACATGGACGAGAACGACGTTCAAGGCTTAACGTGTTTACAACGCGCCTCGGCGATCTGGCAGATCCGGCGGCGTACGTTTATTTCATGCCGCCGGAAAGGGTCTATCGAAAAAATGCCTTGCGCATTGACGGAGCGAACGGTTTAAACTGGGTTGCCGCCTCCGGCATTCGCGGGATTCGCTATTTCGAACTGGATAATCTGGCCGGCGGCGGCACGCCCTATACCGTCACGCTGCACTTCGCCGAACCGGACGGCTTGACAGTCGGGGAACGGGTCTTCGATATTTACCTCCAGGACCGAAACGTGGAAACGGGCTTTGATCCGGTCAAGGCCGCCGGCGGCGCCAATCGTGCCGTCACGCGGACCTTCACCGGTGTCCGAATCGGTGACCGGCCCGGTGTCTTCTCGCGATTCAGTTCCATGATCCGGCGTACGGAAGACGAAACGGAACCGCGGGGCGTTGTGCGGATCGCCTTCGAACCC
>PWZG01000251.1 GCA_003567575.1 PVC group bacterium
ACCCGACACGCGACACCCGACACCCGATTCCATCCATAAGCTCCGCATGAATTTTCTTGTTTTTTACGTCAGAGGCTTTAGAATAAGGCACTAAGGCACTCATCGTCTTATTAATGTCTCGGCCTGCGATCTTCCGGCCGGGGACGGCCGGCTCCACAAGGATGGAGACGGCGGTCTCCGCCGGTTCCACAAGGATGGCGATGGCGGTCTCCGCCGGTTCCACAAGGATGGCGACGGCGGCCTCCGCCGTTCTGCTGCACAGCGGTGAGACAGTTTTGAGACGATTAATAAGCGTCTGACATTCCAACATTTTGTATCCCTCCATGGGATGCTACTTAAACAGGAAAATCTTATGCGCGATTCCATGACCCCGGAAATCAACGATGCATTCATTGCACAATCCGCCTATCACGATGCCGACCAAGGTCTCGACGCAACGCTGTACCGGCATCCGGCAAGCGGTGCGCAAATCCTTGATGTACAGAGTGCGGACAACGAAAACCTGTTGTCCACCCTCTTCCGGACACCGCCGACCGACAACACCGGGCTACCCCATATCCTGGAACATGCGGTACTCGGCGGTTCGCGAAAGTATCCGGTCAAAGATCCGTTTTTTCACATGCTGAAAATGAGTTTGGCGACGTTTCTAAACGCCATGACCGGCCCCGATTACACAATTTATCCGTGCGCCAGCAATGTCGCAGCCGATTTTTTCAACCTCGCGGACGTATATCTGGACGCTGTTTTCCATCCGCTCTTGCATCCGACGCATTTCGGACAGGAAGGGTACCATTTCGCGTTCGATCCCCCGGACGATATCAACGGCCGGTTCGTTGTCAAAGGCATTGTTTACAACGAAATGCGCGGCGCGTATTCGTCGGCCAATGAAAGAATGCAGCGTGCGATCGAGCGTGGCTTGTTTCCGGATTCGCTTTACCGTCACGACGCCGGCGGCGACCCGGACAGCATTCTGGATTTGCAATACAAGGATTTCGTGGCATATCACCGCCGCTACTATCATCCTTCCAACGCGTTGATCGTACATTACGGCAACATCCCGCCTGAATCCTGGATGCCGTTTCTGGATGCCCGTCTATCCGGGTTCACACCGCGGGAAGCGGCTGCCACACCCGCGCCACAGCCGGTCTGGACGGAACCGCGTACCATGGCGGATGCCTACCCCATCGGCGCGGACGAATCGCCGCATCAACGCAGTTACCTGGCCATGAGTTGGCTGACGGCGCACCATCCGCAACCCATCGAACAAATGGCCACGGAAGCGCTGTTTCTCATGTTGACGGGTCACGCCGGCGCACCATTGCGCCGCGCGTTGATCGATTCCGGGCTCGGCCATGATTTGACCCATACCTATACCCATGCCTTCGGGCGCGAGTTAACGTTTCATGTCGGCATCAAAGGTTCCGAACCTGATTGTCGTGAAGCGTTCGAGCAATTGGTTTTGTCAACGCTCTCGTCACTGACCGAACCGGGCGCGATCGATCAGGAAATGATCGAAACTGCGCTAACACGGCTGGGCTATATGTTTCAGGAAATGAACGATGGATTCCCGCTTAAACTGGCCTCGCAAATTTACAGTTCGTGGTCCACCGGCAACGATCCGTTCGCCTGGCTTAACGGTTGCGCGATACTGGATGAATTACGCCGGCAGATTCAAAGGGAACCGGATTTCTTTGCGCATCGTATCCGCGCATGGCTACTCGATAATCCGCATCGTCTAACAACGGTTCTGCAACCTGATCCCCAACTCAGTGAACGACAGGAAAAGGCGATCGCCGCCGGACTACAACAGCGGCAAGCATCTTTTACCGCAGCCGACCGAAAACGTCTTCAACATGAGGCCGCCGAACTGGATGCATTCCAACAACGCCGGGAATCGCCCGCTGCGATCAATACCCTGCCGCAATTGCGAGCGCGGGATTTGCCGCGGCAACCCCAGTTGATTCCCACCACGGTAGACCACGCGTTCGACAACCTGACGGTTTTGCGCCAGGCAATTCCGACGAACGGCGTCAACTATCTGGTTTTGGCAATGGATTTAGAAGCGTTCAACGCCGACGAATTGCGGCTGGCGAATACAATTTTTTCTCATGTAGCCCTGCAAATGGGGGCAGCCGGCAAGGATTATGCCGCCACAGCCCAACGCATCTCGGCGCATACCGGCGGCATACATTACGAACTTCTGCCGACGACAAGTCGCCGCGATCCCGAGCGGCTGGTGTTGCGCATGCTGTTGCGGACAAAATTCCTCGATACCCAGGTTGAACCGGCACTGGAACTGCTACGTGACTTGATTTTCGCACCGGAATTCCATGATCGTACCCGGTTGATGAATCTGTTGACGCAACTGCGCGAACAACATCACAGTCACGTGGTGGAAAACGCCCTGTCGTACGCCATGCCGCTGGCAGCCCGTCATGTGGGGCCGCTTAACACGCTGTTGAATCACGTCTCCGGCCTGTCCGAATTGCGCCAGATCGACCGTTGGCACTCGCAATTTTCCGCCGATCCGACCGTGCTGCCGGACAGTTTACGAAATCTCTCGCAAACCATTGCCGGCACAGGTCGCTGGGTCGCTTCGTTCACGGGAGCCGACCTTGCGTACGATCGTTTCAACGCCGCCTGGCGCGACTGGCAGACCGGGATGCCACAGGGAAAGGACTCTGAACAGCGTGCCGCACTCACTTTCACCGATACCGGGGGGACAGCGCCGCGACAGGGACTCGCAGCGCCAATGGATGTGGCGTTTAACGTCATGAGTTTGCCGTTGCCTCATGAATCCCATCCGGATGCCGCATTGATTGAAATCGGAGCCCATCTGTTATCGTTCGATTATCTGCTGGATGAAATCCGGTTTAAAGGCTCGGCCTACGGCGGAGGCTGTGCCTATCGGTCCGACCAAGGCGTTGCGCATTTGTACAGTTACCGCGATCCGGCAATCGCACGAACACTCGAGGTGTTTCGCGGTTTACCCGACGTCGCGAAAAGCGCGCAATGGCAGCAGGAGGATATCGACCGCGGTATTCTGGGAGTGGTCCGCAAGAACCTGCGCCCAATCCGCCCCCAATCGGCAACCAGTACGGCGCTCTCCCGACATTTACGAGACGTAAACGACGACTCTTTGCAGGCATATCACGAGCGGCTACTGGCGGCTACTCCGGAAAATGTCAAGCGTGCCCTGACCGAAAATCTCGATGCCGCCCTGGCAAACGCCGGATTGTGTATCGTCTCCTCTCGCGAACGGTTGGAGCAACTGGACGCAACCTGCGGCGATGACCGCCTGGAAATCGAGAATATACTTGTCTGAGAGAACGCGAAAACCGGTGGACGCGTACGGGCGACGATTACGGTGGACGATTTGTGACACTCCTCTCGTAATCCGTTCTTTCATCCCTGAAAAATCTGATCGCGCACACGATCTGAGGCCGCACTCGTCTGAGAGAACGGGTGGGGGACCGGTGGACGCGTACGG
>PWZG01000028.1 GCA_003567575.1 PVC group bacterium
TAGCAGGCGCTTGAAGCAGAAACCGAGTATAGGTTACAAGAAGTCGGCCCGTGCAAATAATCCTTGACACGTAACCAATCGGTTTTGAACGGCTCCGTATACAGGTTCTCTTCCATTCGCCCGCAACCCAGAGGTCAGAAGTCAGCGACACCCGACACGCGATTCCATCCATATCTTCTTGGCGGAGAAGGCCAGACGTTTTACCGTTCGCTTCAATCTGGATCAACCGTCGATTGGCAATTTCACCGTTGATATCGGCGACAAGTCCGGGGCGCGGACCGTATCGTTCACCCTCCTGTCCCTGCCGCTATACCTGGCCGGACAACTGGATCGTCTGATTCGGGTTCGTCAAGGCGGCTCGGGTTTGGTTTGACGTCGCAAACGGCGTATCCGGGTTTGCAACCAGGAACGCAGGACGAACATGATGGCCAGAAACGTGCCGAGAACAAGGGTTCCCACGATGAAACCGAACCAGCGTTGTTCGGTCAGGGAATCTCCCAGCAAGATCAGGCCGGCTGCGTAGCTCATTGCGATTGGCCAGGAAATGATCAGGTAGGGCACAAACGGGACTCCGGCCAGTCCCGCCAGATAGTTCTTGACGCTGAGCGGCGGTCCGGGTGTAACGCGAACAGTCAGGATATAGAGCCACGCATGGCGACGCGAACTGAAGGCAGGCATCATTCCGTTGCCGTGTCGCGAAATCAGTTTTTGCAATGCGTTGCGCATCCATCGCGCCGCCATCAGGTAGGCCAGCGACAGGTTGACCAGCAGACTGAGTGCGGTTCCGAGCATGCAGAGCCATTCGTCGAAGATCGCGCCGCCAATCAGGTAAAATGGCGTGACGGGAAAGCCGGCCAGCGGCAGCAAGGTCATGGCGGCGAAAAACGGCAGCCAGCCGGCGTCGCCGATTGCTTCAGCCATGGTGTCCGCGATGTTTTCGCCCTTTCCTGTCAAGATCGCCCATGCGAACAGCAACAGGAAGCAGGCCGTTCCCAGAATTTGCCATTGTTTTCGTGCGAACGGCATCAGGTTGCTTCCTCTGTCTCGGCGAACAAGGTCAATTGCGTGGATACGGGCGCAAGATGGCGTCGCGGCCGTTTTCGTGCCAGGCGCGGTTGACCGCGTTCAATGAATTCCCCCTCTTCCAGGTTGGCCAGGATTTCGCGTGAACGCTCGATGACTTCGGCCGGCAACCCGGCCAATCGCGCCACCTGGATGCCGTAACTTTTGTCGGCGGCGCCCGGCGTTATCTTGCGCAGAAACACAATTTGGTCACCGCGTTCATGAACGCGTACGGAATAATTCTTGACGCCTTCAACGGTCAGCGCCAAGTCGGTCAACTCATGATAATGGGTGGCAAAAAGGGTGCGTGCCTTGATGCGCGGCGTGCGCGCCAGATGTTCGGCGACGGACCAAGCGATGCTGATTCCGTCAAACGTGCTGGTACCCCGCCCGATTTCATCAAGTACGATCAGGCTGCGCGCCGTGGCATTGTTCAGGATATTGGCCGTTTCTTCCATTTCCACCATGAACGTGCTGCGGCCGTGCGCCAGGTCGTCGCCGGCGCCGACGCGCGTGAACACACGGTCAACCCAGCCGATGACCGCTTCGTCGGCCGGCACGAAACTGCCGATTTGCGCCATCACGACCAACAACGCCACTTGGCGGATAAACGTGGATTTGCCGGCCATATTCGGTCCTGTAATCAGCAGTAACTGATTAGGACCGCAGTCCATCAACGTGTCGTTGGGAACGAACCGTTCGCCGGCCGGCAACGTTTGCTCGACGATCGGATGCCGGCCGTTACGAATACGGATATTTGCATCGGAGCTTACCTTTGGGCGGCAATAATGCAGCGCGACAGCACGCTCGGCGAATGCCGTCAGCACGTCCAGCCGCGCGATAGCTACGGCGCTCTGCTGGATGGCCGTGGTTTCGCGCAAGACTTCGCCGCATAACGCCAGAAACAGCTCGGTTTCCATGGCCGTCGATCGTTCCTGGGCGCCGAGAATCAGGTTCTCGTGTCGTTTCAGCTCGGGCGTGATGAAACGTTCCGCATTTGTCAACGTTTGTTTGCGCACATATTCCACCGGCGCATTGGCTGCCTGGCCTTGCGATATTTCGATAAAGAACCCGAAAACCTTGTTGAAACGGACTTTTAAGGTCTTGATCCCGGTACGCTCGCGTTCCTCCGCCTGATATGCCGCCATCCAGTCGCGGCCGCCCGCCGCCGCATCGCGTAATTCGTCCAATTCGCTGGATATTCCTTTGCGGATCAGGCCGCCGTCGCGGATTGAAAGGGGTGGTGATTCAACCAGATGGTCTTCAATCCGTTGCGCCAGCGTGTCGAGAATGGCGATACGGTCGCAGAGCTGTGCCAGATACGATTGCCGGCAGGCGCCGCCAAGCTCGCGTAAAGCGGGAAATATACGCAGGGAACCCGCAAGGGAACGTAAATCCCGGGCATTACCGCTGCCGGCATGCAGACGCGCCAGCAGCCGTTCCACATCGCGTATTCCCGACAACAGTTCGCGGTATTCCGACAACAGCGTGCGGTCCTCCGTCAATGTCGCCACGGCGTCAAGCCGGCGTTCAATGCGCTCCGGATCGGTTAACGGGCGCCAGAGCCATTCCCGCAGCAGTCGCGCGCCCATCGCTGTCCTGGTAGTATCGAGGATTCCCAGCAACGAGGGTGAAGCGTTTGCCTGGTCGCGGCCGCCGCTGGCCGGCATCAGATCGAGATTGCGACAGGTGGTTGCGTCCAGCAACAGGATCCCGCTGTCTCGTACGGCTTGCAGACGGCGGACATGATCGACGCGGCGCTGTAAATCGTCGCGCACATAGCGTAATGTTCCGCCGGCAGCGCGTACGGCCAGCGGATGTCCGTCGCAGCCGAAACTCGCAAGACTGTTGACGCCGAAATGTGTTGTCAGGGTTTCCCGCGCGGTTTCCGCGTCGAAGGTCCAGTCGTCAGCGGCGCTGATGCAAGATATCCCGTTGGTCTGCAGTATTTTGTATAATCCCGTGTCGTCCTGTAACGCCGCCGGCAGGATGCATTCACCGGGCGTGCTGCGAGCCAGTTCATCGCCTAATTGTTTTGGGCCGTCATATTCGCGCAGTGAAAAATCGCCGGTGGACACGTCCAGTAATGCCAATCCGAAACCGTTCCCGTCGCGGACAATACCCGCCAGATAGTTGTGGCGTCCGGAGTTCAGGCTGTGGTCCTCGATCACGGTGCCCGGGGTGACGATCCGTGTGACCTCGCGTTGCACCAGACCGCGCGCGACGGCGGCGTCTTCCATCTGGTCGCATACGGCGACTTTCTTGCCGGCGCCGATCAGACGGGCAATGTAACTGTTGGCCGAGTGATACGGTACGCCGCACATGGGGACGTTCTGGCGTCGGGTCAAAGTGATTTCCAGAATCTGCGCCGCCTCCGATGCATCGCTGAAAAACATTTCGTAAAAGTCGCCCATCCGGAAAAAAAGGATGGTATCCGCCGGTAACCGGTCGCGAATACTCCGGTACTGTCGCATCATGGGGGTTAGCGTTTCCTTCATGGCGGGGTTAACTCCTTGGTGTTCCTTGGCCGGGAATTATAATGCCGGATGTCCGCTTACGCAAGCGGCGATGGAAAAACCGCTCCACCCGTAATCTACCGTTGCCGTGTACGCCGAAATATGGCATAATGACCGGCAAGTGATTACTTGGAAAAATTTCCTGCGAATTAAGAACGGAATATCCATAATGAAACGATGGCAACGAATGATTTTGACAGCGGTTTTGCCGGCCATGATACCGATGGCGGCATGGCCGTCCGATTCCACGGAAAGCTTTACGCTGGACGGAGTTGCGGCGTATGTCAACCAGCGTGCGGTGACTAGGGGCGACGTGTCGGCCGTTGTCGCGCCGGTCGCGTCCCGATTGTACGCGCAATATCGGGGCAGGGAATTGGAAGACCGGATGAATGATGCCCTTCGCATGGCGCTTCGCAACCTGATTGATCGGGCTTTGATTCTGGATGCCTACGAGCGCGGCGCTATGAAGATTCCCGAACAGGTCATTGAATCCCGAATACGTGAAATCAAGTTCAACCATTTCAGGGATGACCGGAACGGGATGTATCGCGATTTGGCGCAAGCGGGTTTGAGCTTGGCGTCCTGGCGGGAGCAATTACGGGAAGACATCATCGTCTCGCTGATGCGCGACATGCATGTTTCCGGTCGTATTACAATCTCGCCCTCGGAGTTACGGCAGGCCTACAAGGAATCGCTGGACAACTATGTTGTTCCGGACCAGGCATGGTTGCGTGTGATCATGATTCGCGGCGGCGAGCGGGATGATACGACGCGACACGATCTGGCTGTATCGCTGGTGGCGCGCCTGCGCGACGGCGCCCGCTTCGAGGACCTGGCAAGTACGTATTCCGAAGGCCGCCGCGCGGATGACGGCGGTGATTGGGGTTGGGTGAATCTGCAAGAATTGCGGTCGGAACTGGCGGATCCGGCAAGGGAATTGCCTGTAGCAACCGTGTCGGATGTCATCACCGTCAACGACGATCATTACATTATTCAGGTCATGGACCGTCGTGCGGGACGCGTCAAACCGATTGCGGAAGTCTATGATGAACTTGACGCGGAATTGCGGCAACGGAAAGCAGAACGTCTATACACGCGCTGGATCGCGCACCTCGAATCCAACGCCGCGGTATATGAGAAGGAGGACGTCTTTTGAAACCGCCGGTGTTGGGAATTACGCTTGGCGATATCAACGGGATCGGCCCGGAAATTACGTTTGCGTCGTTGCGTCGTCGGCCGGTGGTTGCCGGCCGGGCGCGTTTTGTCGTGATCGGCGATGCAGCCATCGTTGCCGCCGGCGCTTGCGCGGCAGGAATGCCGTTGCCGCCGGTATGGTGTCCCGGCCAACCGTGGCCCGGCAGGGCATCGGTAGCCTACTGGAATCCCGATTCCGGCGGCCGGCGGCCGGCCGTCGTCCGGCCGGGACGTGTCACGGCGGCGGGCGGCCGTCTGGCGGGGCAGGCATTGTTGGCCGCCGCGGACGCGATCCGTCAGGGCGCGATGGCGGGCATGGTGACGGCGCCCGTTTGCAAGGAAAGTTTGCATCGCGCCGGATACGAAGTGCCGGGACAGACCGAATGGTTGGCGGAATTGAGCGGGACACGCCGTTTCGGCATGCTGCTGGTGGGCGGTTGCCTGCGTGTGGTGTTGGTCACGCGGCATCTGCCGCTGGCAGCCGTGCCGCTAGCCGTTACGCGGCACGCCGTGACCGAAGCGACGGAACTTTTATCGGTCGCGCTGGAATGGCTGAGTGTGGCCAATCGGCGGATTGGTGTTTGCGCGCTTAATCCGCATGCCGGCGACGGCGGCATTCTTGGTGACGAGGATAAACGGGTGGTACGGCCGGCGGTTCGTGCCTTGCAACGCAAAGGGTTGAACGTGGAAGGCCCGATTCCGGCAGATGCGATATTTTACCAGGCGCGAACCGGTCGCTATGGCGGCATTGTCGCGATGTATCATGACCAGGGGTTGGCGCCGTTGAAAATGATGGCTTTCAGGGAAGGCGTCAACATAACGCTCGGCTTGCCGTTTGTGAGGACGGCGCCGGATCACGGGACGGCGTTCGATATCGCCGGCAGGAAGCGGGCCGATCATCGCAGCATGACGGCCGCGATCCGTCTGGCGGTAAACCTGGTGCATCGACGGAATCCATGGCATACGGAAAAACGGCCGCGCACGGCGGCAATAACGGAATCTTAATCATGGCCGAACCTGAAACGAACGGAAACGAAAAACTTATTGTTGTCGACCGTTTGACCCGTCGTTATGGACGTGTTACCGCTGTTGACGATGTTTCGTTCGATGTACGCGCGGGTGAAATTGTCGGTTTACTGGGGCCTAACGGCGCGGGGAAGTCCACCATCATGCGTGTCCTGTCAGGCTATCTGCCGCCGACGCGGGGCAAGGCCAGCATCGCGGGATGGGATGTGGTTACGGACTCGTTGAACGCGCGCCGTGCGTTGGGATATTTACCGGAACAATTTGCTTTGTATCGCGACATGCGCGTCTACGATTACCTCAAATATCGCGCGCGCTTGAAAGGGTTGCGCGGTCGTAAATGCCGTAATCGGGTGGTCGAAATGTTGACGGTATGCAATTTGGAACAGACGGCGGACCATTGTATCGGCGCTCTGTCGCGCGGCTATTGGCAGCGTGTCGGATTGGCCGATACCCTGATCCACGATCCGCCGGTGCTGATCCTTGATGAACCGGGGTTGGGTTTGGATCCCAACCAACTGGGACAATTGCGCCGCATTCTCACGGAATCGGGCGCGCATCGCGCCGTCCTTTTTTCCAGTCATGGCCTAGCGGAAATCGAGCGTATCTGCGGGCGGGTACTTATCATGAACAACGGCCGGATCGTTGCCGTGGACACGCCAGGACGGTTGATTGAACGTTGGCGCGGCTATACGCGTTTCATGGTGGAAGCCAGCGGCGATATAAGCGCTTTTCTGCAGGCCTGCCGCCAAATCAAGAATGTTGCCACTGTAACGGTCGAGACGGGCGACCCGTGGAACCGCTTGCGGATCGAGGCCGACAAGGATGCCGACATCGGGAGCAAACTGTTTGAGCAGGCCGTGCGGACCGGTTGCGTTTTGCGCGAATTCCGCCGGGAACAGGACCACTTGGATGAAGTTTTCGCGGCCATGACGGCGCCGGTCAATCAGGAGGTCGGATGAGAACGTTTCTTATATTATGGGCGCGGGAACTGGGCGTCTTTTTTCATGCCGCGGCCACCTATATTATGCTGGCGGTATTTACCGCGGTTACCGGACTGGTGTTTTGGAAAGTAACCGAAGAATCCATCGGCGCCCCTTTCGATCCGGCGGTTCTGTTGTTCGGTCCTGTATATTTTTGGCTTATGATCGTAATTTTAACGGCGGTTATGGCTATGCGATTGTTTGCTGAGGATCGCCGTACGGGGATTCTGGAAACGGTACTCACCGCACCGGTAACCGATTGGCAAATTGTATTGGCAAAATATGCCGGCGCCATGACGGTTTTTGCGGTGGCGTGTCTGCCACTGGTCGGATACCCGCTGCTTCTGGCGGCGCTGCGCAGGGCTACCGGCTCGCCAACCGGCATGCAGTGGGCGCCCTTAATCACCGGATTCCTGGCATTGTTCCTGTGCGGCGCCGTTCTTAACGGGATCGGTATCCTGTGTGCCTCGATCTTGAAAGGTCCCGTGGCAACCGTTATCGGGGTGTTCGTCGCATGCAGTCTCCTGTTTGTTATCGATCAGGCCGCCGTCGTTACCGAAAACATGCACGCAATTCAGACATTGAATGCCATTTCGCTGACGCCCGCCATTCGTGATTTCACGCGCGGTATCGTGGATACGCGACCGATCGTACTTTGGATATCGACAACCGCCTTTTGCCTGTTCGCCGCCCAACGCGCGTTGCTGTTGCACCGCGCAACCCGTAGATATTAACCACTTATGACCGAACCCGACAAAAACCGGAATACGCCATCCGCGGCTCGTCCGCGCGGTTGGATGCGTTACAGAATGTTGACCAGGTTGAATACCGTCATCAATCTGGGATTGGCCATGCTGGTGCTGGTACTGACCAATGCCCTGGCACAACGCATCTTGTGGCGGCATGATTTCAGCCGGGGAGGATTACACCGCTTATCGCAAAATACCCGGATAATGATCGAGGAATTGGATCAAAACGTCAGCATCACGGTCATGTTACAGCCGAACCATGAACTGGCAAGCGCTGTACGCGATCTGTTACGCGAATACGACAATGCTTCGCGGCGCATAAACGTTAATTATCTCGACCCGTATCGCGACCTGATCGGAGTACAAGCCCTGGCCGAGAAACACGGGTTGGAGGGATCCGATATCGTGCTGTTCGTTTCCGGCGACCGGCAGCGCGTGGTTGACGTTGATACCATTGCGGAATTCGATTATCTGCCGGTGCTTTACGGGGAGCCGCGACGGCTCAAAGCGTTTCATGGAGAATCCGCCTTTTCGTCGGCTATCCATGCGGTCAGCGACCTGACGGCGCATGTTGTTTATTATTTGCGCGGTCACGGCGAACGCGATCTGAACGATCCGCATCCGGTATCGGGATATTCCGAGCTGACACGGCTGATCCTGGATGAACAGATGGAGCTGCGCGAGTTACGTATCGCCGACACGGGCGGCGTTCCGGATGATGCCGACATGGTGCTGGTCCTGGGACCCCGGCAACGACTTACAACGATGGAATTGGATGTGCTGCATAATTATCTTGAAAATCATGGGAAGCTGATGTTGCTGCTGGACAAACCGGAATCCGGGATGGAATTATTGCTTGATAAATGGGGAGTCACAGTGGCGCCGGGAACGGTCGGCGGCGTCACGCTTTCACACGCGGAATTGTTTGTCGGGGAATACGGCGAACATCCGGTGACGCGTAATCTGATCGGTGTTACGACGGTTTTTTACCGGCCGCGCCCGTTGTTCCGCAACGAAAACGCGGCGTCGGACGATCAATCGGACCGGTTGCGCGTCAGTCTGCTGGCCAAGGGCCGCGAATTGCTGGACGCCAATGGCGAGCCCGTCAGACAACCTGCATTCGACTCCGTACCGGCCGTGGCGGCCGCCATCGAAAAGGGACGGGTGCATGGCGGTGGCGAACGCAGCCGCCAAACACGGGTAATCGTTTTCGGCGATACCGATTTTGTCTCGAATACCGGCATGGTGGCCGGCAACCCGGTTTTCCTTGTCAACGCCCTGAACTGGTTGGTTGAACGCGATCACCGTCTTGACATTGCAGCGCGTTTTCCTGAAACGGATATGCTTCTTTTGTCGCGGCAACACTTGTCAGCGCTATTCCTCAGCGTGGGATTGGCTGTGCCGGCACTGTTTCTGGCGCTGGGCCTGGCGGTCAGATGTTGCCGGGGCGCCGCGTCGGCTTAAACGATTGACCCATGAAATACCGTACCATATTTTATCTGATGGTGATGGCCGCGTGCCTCGGATTGCTGTTGTGGCTAATCGAGCAACATGATCGGGATCAGAGGGATGCGACCGTGTTGCCGACAACCTTGTTTCCCGAATACTTACCGGCGCAAATCGACCGGTTACGCATCGAACGCGACGGCTGGACGCTGGACGTCGAACGAAGGGATCGCGACTGGCAAGTCGTCCATCCGTTTTCGGGAAGGGCGGATTCGGAACGTATACACAATATCCTGGCGTATGTGGACAGATTGCCGGTTCGCGAAAAACTTACACGCGAACAACGCGAAGAGCGAGGACTGTCACTACGCCATTTCGGATTGGATACACCGCATACCCGCTTGACGCTGGCCGATGCCGATCGGGAATACAGTTTATGGGTAGGCGTCGAAAGTCCACTGAAGGACGGACTTTATATTCAAGCCGCCACCATGCCGCATATTTTTCTGACCGCGCGTACCCTGTCCGATTTATTGCCGCAAACAACAGATGATTTACGCGAGCGATCGTTGCTCAAGGGAATTCCCGCGGACATTGTCCGCTTGGACATTCGGCCTTATGCCGGCAGTTATATACAACTGGCACGTGATGCACATGGCCAGTGGATGCTGCGCCAACCGATGGCAGCGCGCGCCGATCGCGATGCGGTGCGCAAGCGGCTCGAACATGTTTTCGAGGCAAGGGCAAAACATTTTCTGCCCGAAAGCACCAGCGCACTGCTGGCGGACTACGGCTTGGAAAACGGCGAAGCCATCGTTCAGGTATCGGTTTGGCAAGCCAATATGGAGGAAGGTACGGATTTGTTTTTCGGTAAACCGGTCGATGTCGAAGCGAACGATGTTTATGCCAGACGCGGCGACGGGTCCAGCGTTTTTACCGTACCCCGGCACGTCCGTGACGCTTTCCTGGTGGAACCGAATGCGCTACGCGATCAACGGCTTTTCAGAATCGAACCCTGGGATGTCACCGGAATTGAACTACGGGATCGCGAGAATTCCGTGACGCTGCGTTTGCGGAATGACGTCTGGCAGGTCGTCCAACCGGTCCAGTGGAATGCCGACAACGAAAAGGCCATGAATATGGCAGTACATGCATGTGAATTACGCGTCAGTCGATTTATCGGGGATTCCGTCACGAATGCCGCAGCGCTGGGCCTGAGTCCCGCACGCTATTCGCTGGCGCTATGGGGTAAACCCGGACAAACGACGAATTCGTTGGCGCGTGAACGGAAGCCGGAGAAACACGTTCTGATTGGCGCACGAACGGAGGACGGCAGCGAATATTACGCACGCGATCAAGAAAACGGGCGCATTTTTACGCTGCCCGCCACGCTCCTCGATGGCCGCCTGATCGGTACCAACGAAGCCGGCATGGCCTTCACAAACCCGCTGATGTATCACGGCCGGTCCATCCTTGCGATCGAACCCGAAACCGTATGGCGGATCGACATCCAAATGGGAGATAAACACCAAATCGTCGAACGAGACTCTGAAGGAAAATGGATAGCGGTTCAACCGGATACCAGGCAGGTTGATGTCGCACAGGTGAAAACGCTGCTTGCGATTGTCGAGCAACTGCAGGCACTGCGCGTCGAACACCGCGGCATCGATCAACCGGCCGCGTTCGGATTCGATCGTCCCGGATTAAAATTAACCCTGGAGCTAACCGGGACCGGCGCCCTGTCGAAAACATTGGTCAGCGGATTTCGCGCCCGGACCGACGGGATTTTTATCATGGTACAGGGACGCGACTTGGTGTTCGCCGTTTCGCGGGATATTGTTGACCGCTTGAGCCATGAACTGGTGTTGCCGCTGACGGATTAAAGCTGATCCGGAAATTCCGCACCGCGATCAGCGAAGCCGATGATTATAATGAGTCCCGTTGATAATAATAACTTGCTGCGACCTTATGCCGAAGATTCCGATGCGCGTGATTCGGGCCGCCGCCGGTTCCGTTGGCGCGACCTGTTGGCGCTGATCGTCATCACGATGCTGGTCATGTTGGTTGGATTACAACTGGTCGGTTTTCCGCCCGTGTTGAGAAACGCGGCTTTGCGCCGGTTGAATCGTGACCGGCGCTACGTGGTCAACGTCAGCGCGGTACGCTACAGGTTTCCCTTCGGACTTTACTTGGACCGCCTGCAGCTGTATCGCCGCGGCGCCATCGGACCGCCGCTGCTCGAGGCCGAACGTGTTGCGCTGACGATTCATCCCGGCCAGTGGCGGCATCGACGCACTGGGATCAGGAATATGGTGGTCGACAACGGGATCATCCGGCGTTTACCAGCCGCACCCGACGCGCCGATACATCCTCTTCCCTGGCGTTTGCCGGATGGGGAACAGAGTCGGCTTGAATTCAGGAACCTTGATCTTGCCGGGTTGGAAATCGCGCACGGAACGGTTGATTGCCGGGTTGACGGAAACCGGTTATGGATGGACGACGGTCGCGTCGTCCTGGCCCCGGACGAGACGGCCGGCGTGCTCCATATACGGGGCAGTCTGGATCTGACGCAACGCCGCTACGCTGGAACGGTCGAAGGCACCTTCGATCCGCCACGTCTGATTCCAGTCGCCGATGTCTGGAACGTGAAGGCGCATCATGTTATCGACTCTGTCGATATTCAGAATGTATTGCCCGAGTTGCAACTCAAGGTCAGCGGTCTGGTCGGACCTCCCAAACATACATTTGAAGGAGACGGAACGGTCAACGGCGCTGATTTCAAATATCGCGGGATTCCGGTCAAGGCGCTGCTCGGTGAAGGCGCCTATCGGCATGACGGCACGCAATCGCAACTCGATGTCCGCCACGTCGTCGCTCTTCTGGACCATGGTTCAATCATGGGACGGGTACAATGCGATTTTCACGCCGGCAACGTCAGTGTTGACTTTAACGGAACCACGGCGCCGATAACACCCGCCGATATCGTGGGCGTGTCCATTCCGGATATATTGCGAGAATTCCAATTCGCGGGTCCGACGAAATGGAAAGTGCAAGGTCCGGTAAACTATCGAGGGGACGGAACGACGGATTTGCAAATGTATTGCGAAGGTCAACAGGTAGCGTTTCGCGATATCGGCGCCGGCCGTATCGATCTGGCGGCACGCTACGACGGCAGCATTCTGGATTTCAACAGAATCGAAGCATCAATTTTCGAAGGTAAGATTAGCGGCGCTTTTGCCATCGAAACGGGATTAACCGATACGGCGCCAACGTACCGTTTCGATCTGTTGATGGACCGTCTCGATTTCCGGATGTTAATCGCCGCCATTACGCTTGAAAGCAATCCCGCTTTTTATGAAGGTTTATTTTCGATGAACATCACCGGCGCCGGCCAGGCGGTCATCGACTGGCGGCCCGCATTGAAAGCCGACGGCGAAATGCGTATCCGTGAAGGCCGCCTGTTCCGGTTGCCGCTCTTTGGGGGGCTTTCGCAAATATTGACACGCATCATCCCCGGATTGGATGTCGTACTGATGCAAACCAGGGCAAATGCGGATTTCACGTTGGCAAACAACCGCCTGAATGTTTCACAAGGCCGTATTCAAGGCGAAGTCTTTAATGTCGAAGGCCATGGTGTTTACACATTCGGCGAAGACCTGGATTTCCAGGTGCAACTGAAATTGATGCGCGACCATACCTTGCTCGGCAGCGCAGTGCGAACCATTACATTCCCATTAAGCAAGCTTTTTGAATTCCGTCTGGACGGATCGCTGGACAAACCGCGCTGGTATCCCGTGAATTTTTCAAGCGATTTGCTGAGAAGGATCCGGGATATCATCGATTGAACACAAGGTCATCCATGAAAGTATTTATAAAAACCTATGGTTGCCAGATGAATGAACGCGACAGCGAATCCGTATTGGCGCTGTTGCTTGGGCACGGATACCTGGCCGCCGCTAACGAAGCGGAAGCCGACGTGCTAATCGTCAATACCTGCAGCGTTCGAGGCAAAGCGGAAGACAAGGCCATCGGTAAACTGGGATTGTTGGCGGCCTCGAAACGCAAGCATCCCCACCGGATCGTCGGCGCCATCGGATGCATGGCGCAACGACGCGGGACCGCGTTGCTGCGCCTGTTGCCGCATCTCGATTTCGTCATCGGCACCCATCGGCTGGACCGGCTGCCCGCCGCGCTGGATGCCGTGCGGCTGGCGGCTGAACCGATCGTTGAAATCGAAACCAGTACCGGACCACGGCCCGATCTCGCCGGGCATTCACCGGGAAAAACGTCCGCATTCGTAAATGTGCTTTATGGTTGTAACCGGCATTGCGCCTATTGTGTCGTTCCGCTGGTACGCGGCGAGGAATGGAGCCGGTCGATGACCGATATCGAAACCGAAGTTCGCCACCTGACACAAACCGGTGTGCGCGAAGTGACGTTGCTCGGACAAAGCGTCTTGCGTTATGGCGTCGCGCAACCCGTCGAGGAAAATGACGACCGCCTTGGTTCCGACTATCAAACCCCTTTCCCCAGGTTGTTGCAACGATTGCAGAACATTCGCGGATTGAAAAGAATCCGTTTCGCATCGGCGCATCCCGAAGGATGCACGCCGGAACTGGCTTGCGCCATGCGCGAATTACCGTCCGTATGCGAACACTTGCACCTTCCGCTTCAGTCGGGATCGGACCGCATACTCGCCGGCATGGGCCGGGGCTATACGTCCGCTGAATATGTCGCCGCCGTTGCCCGGCTGCGCGAGGCGGCGCCGGATATGGCGCTGACGACCGATGTCATCGTAGGTTTCCCCGGTGAAACGACGGCCGATTTCGACGCGACCCGCGCCCTGATGGATGAGATCGGTTTCGATAACGCATTCATTTTCAAATATTCGCCACGCCCGGGTTCGCGTGCCGCGGACTGGCCGGACGATGTCGAAGATTCTGAAAAGAGACGGCGCAACCAGATCTTGCTGCAGGAACAGGATGCGCGCTGCCGGCGCATATACCAGCGACAGATAGGACGCATCGCGGAAGTGCTGGTCGACGGCGTGAGCGTACGCAATGCGCAACGCTGGACCGGCCGGACCCGAGATAATAAAATCGTGCTCTTTGATCCGGCGCCGGATATAATTCCCGGTGACCAAATCATGATACGCATCGAAAGCGCCCGCGCACAGACATTATACGGAAGCATCACTGAATCAAAGGTTCCTTGCCAATGCACATAACTCATATCGCTTATATTACCGCCATTGTTTACATTTTCGCGGGGCTGACTCTGGCGATGGGAGGCGCCTCCGTTCGCAACGGGTTGGCGCGTTTCCCCCGCAGCCGGATAGCCGGCGCCGTCCTGGCTGCCGTTGCGATCGGCTGGGCCGCGACGATATTGTGGCACTCGCCGCTTGGCTGGTTTGAACCCTATCGGCATACCATACCCTATCTGGCAGTGGCGGTTTATCTGTTGACCGTCTGTCTCGTTCACGAACTGCTCGCGCCGCGCGCGCTGGGCGGATTATTGCTGCTGGTTGCCGCACCGGTGCTTGACGGCATCCGCTGGGAACCCACCGCCTGGCGCTTGGTGTTAACCGTCCAGGCATATATATGGGTTGTCGCCGGTATGTTCGTCGTTTTCAGTCCCTACCGGTTTCGGCGGGTGTGCGACATGGTGTGCCGGTCCCGCCGCCGGAAAAACATGACCGGCGGACTGATCGCGCTGCTAGGGATCTTGATGATCATCCTCGCCTTGACGGTTTACCGAACATAACATGTAACCGGTTGAAAGGAATCACCCCTATGCCAACCATTGACCCTGATTACCGCATGATTACCGATACGGAACGTGATATATTCCAACGAATGGCGCCGGCAGACAAGTTGTACCTGGCGTCACAACTGCACATGCAGGCACGGCAATGGAAAAAAGCCGCCCTGCGGATACAGCATCGCGACTGGACAA
>PWZG01000536.1 GCA_003567575.1 PVC group bacterium
GATCGGTTTCGGCGGCTGAAGGATCGGTTGCGACGGCAAACGGCTTGGTTCCGGTACGGACGAGGGAACGCTTTTTTGCACGGCGGCATGGCGGTCGGTTTGAATTTTTCGGACCCGCGTCAAAGGACTTTTGATGCCGCATGCGCTGTCCTGAGTAACGTGGGTATAGATCATGGGAGCACTATATCATCGGACCTGTGTCATCTAACGATACAGGTCCGAAAAAAAATGAAAAATATTTGTCGGCCTCAAATTGTGCGGCACCGTCGGTTTATCAGCCTGATTCGCGAAGGCATGCGATCAGGTGTTTATGCAAACCACAACCACAACCGCTTCCCGATGTCAACTCATTTGTCGATTGTCGAGATGAGTGACCCTTATGCCTTGAAGTAGTTGCCGTTCTGAGTGTCCGGTCTCGATCGTCATGACAAAACCGTACCCTGCTGTAACTGCCGTTCCGCGGCCGCGCCGTAGCCGAAGGGCGTAGGCGGGCATCGCCTGACATTTGGTGCGACAACTTGACCATGCAATATCGATTGCCGGGGATAGGCGCGACATAATGACGCGCTTTCGGTTGTGGCGAGATACCGGAAAGAGGGCGGGCCCGAATTATTGGGCGATATCTAAATAAATATACACGTCCGATGCACGTCGGTTTGCAGTGTCGCCAATCTGATGGAATTCTATATTAAGTTTATGTTTTTCAGTGTCTTACACGTGACATGGTTGCCTTTCCAGGGATGCAAGCATGAAAGCATGGATTGCGGCATCCGGTTCGGCAACACAAAATTTGGCACGGGTATTGCTCTAGTGATAACAGTTGTAAAAATTTTTGTTAGCCGTCCGGGTGCTTTCGAATGTTTGGTTTTGTAATTAAGTTTGCGTATCCGGTGAAACAGGCATGAGTTCAAGGAGATGAGAAAATGGGCAAAGTTCTGGGCATAGATTTAGGGACCACGAACAGTTGCATGGCGGTCATGGAAGCAGGCGAGCCGGTTGTCATTCCGAGTGCGGAAGGCGCTCGGACAACGCCGTCGATCGTTGCATTTACCAAAAGCGGCGAGCGACTGGTCGGGCAGGCGGCGAAGCGGCAGGCGATTACCAATCCGCAAAACACGGTGTTTTCGATCAAACGTTTAGCCGGCCGCAAGTTTGACGAAGTATCGCACGAGGCGACGCTGGTACCGTATGATGTGGTACGCGCGTCCAACGGCGATGCGCATGTAAACGTACAAGGCAAGACGTATTCGCCGCCGGAAATTTCGTCGATGATTCTGGGCAAGATGAAGTCCGATGCCGAGGCTTTTCTGGGCGAGAAAATTACCCAGGCGGTGATTACGGTCCCGGCATATTTCAACGACAGCCAGCGTCAAGCCACCAAGGATGCCGGACGCATTGCCGGTTTGGAAGTGTTACGGATCATCAACGAACCGACGGCGGCGTCGCTGGCCTACGGGTTGGATAAAAAGAAGGACGAAAACATTGCCGTTTTCGATTTGGGCGGTGGAACGTTCGATATTTCGATTCTCGATATTGGGGAAGGCGTTTTCGAGGTCAAGGCGACCAACGGCGACACCCATCTGGGTGGCGACGATTTCGATCAGGCCGTCATCGACTGGCTGGTGGAAGAGTTCAAACGCGATAACGGCATCGACCTGAGCAAGGATCCGATGGCCTTGCAGCGTTTGAAGGAAGCCGCCGAAAAAGCCAAGTGCGAATTGTCGACGGCGCAGCAGACGGACATCAACCTGCCGTTTATTACCGCCGACAGTTCGGGGCCCAAACATCTGAATGTCAGTCTCAGCCGTTCGAAAATAGAACAGTTGTGCGATTCGTTGATTGAACGCACCAAGGGACCTTCCCAGGCTTGTTTGCGTGATGCCGATGTGGCGAAACTGGACGAGGTTATTCTGGTCGGCGGTTCGACCCGGATGCCTAAAGTACAGGAAACGGTCCGCCAGATGTTCGATCGGGAACCGCATAAGGGCGTCAATCCCGACGAGGTGGTCGCGGTCGGCGCGGCGATTCAGGGCGGAATTCTCAAGGGCGATGTTAAAGACGTTTTGTTGCTGGATGTGACGCCGTTGTCGCTGGGAATTGAGACGTTGGGTGGTGTTTTCACGCGTCTGATTGAACGTAACACGACGATCCCGACCAAGAAAACGGAAATATTCAGTACGGCGGCGGACAATCAGCCGACGGTTGAGATTCACGTGTTGCAGGGCGAACGGAAAATGTCGCGCGACAACAAGACGATCGGCCGTTTCCATCTGGATGGCATTCCGCCCGCGCCGCGCGGTGTCCCGCAGATCGAGGTAACGTTCGACATCGATGCCAACGGTATTTTGCACGTATCGGCCAAGGATTTGGGGACCGGACGCGAACAGAAGATCACAATTACGGCATCGAGTGGTTTGGATGATGAAGAAATCAACAACATGGTAAAGGACGCCGAGGCGCATGCCGAGGAAGACAAGAAGGCTCGCGAAACGGCGGAAACGCGCAATTCGGCCGAGAGCATGGCGTATCAGACCGAAAAGCTGATCAAGGATCAGGGCGACAAGATTGATGACGACAAAAAGGCCGCGGTCGAGAAGGCCGTAGCTGATTTGCAGGCAGCGATCAAAGCTGAAGATACGGAACAAATGAAGTCCGCAATGGAAGCGGTTAACCAACAGATGCAGGCTGTGTCGGCGGATTTGTACGCCAAGGCGCGCCCTGAAGACGGGGCGGCAGGTGGCGGGTCGCCGCATGCGGAACCCGCGCAGGAGGACGCCGGCACATCACAACAGGGAGGTGAGGCAGACAGTAAGAGCGGAGAACACGGCGGTGACGACGTGATCGATGCCGATTACGAGATGGTAGACAACGACAAGAAATAACGACTGGTATTAACAAGTAACTCGTCACAATCCATAAACAGGAGCAGGAGAACAATATGAAAGTAAAGCCATTGGGCGACCGCGTTTTGGTGAAACCGACGCAGGAATCAGAAGAGGTCAAAGGCGGTATCGTGATCCCGGATACAGCCAAGGAAAAGCCTCAGGAAGGCATCGTCAAAGCCATCGGGACCGGTAAACTTGACGATCACGGCAAAGTCATTCCGTTTAACGTCAAGGTCGGCGACAAAGTGTTGATGCCGAAGTACGGCGGCACGGAAATCAAGATCGACGACGTAGAACATCAGATCATCCGCGAAGAAGACATTCTTGGCATCATCGGCTGATCGAGTACAACCTAAACAATTGAGAAGGAGTTAATTCAATGGCTGACAAAGGCAAAATCATAAAGTACGACAGTGATGCCCGACAGGCAATGCTGCGCGGTGTCGAAAAACTGAGTCGCGCCGTGAAGGTCACGATGGGTCCCTGCGGACGCAACGCGGTCCTGGACAAGAAATTCGGTTCGCCGACGATCACCAAGGATGGTGTGACGGTGGCCAAAGAGATCGAATTGCGTGATCCGTTTGAAAACA
>PWZG01000178.1 GCA_003567575.1 PVC group bacterium
ACATGAACGAGCACCAGACGCCGTGGCGCCGGCGTTGGCAGACCGGGGTCGACGGCATTACCTACGGCACTCACAGCCTCGGCCCGATCCTCCAATGGATGCCCGGCGACCGGGTGACACGCGTCTGCTGCGAGGGCACCGGAGTGCGCCACACAGACGGCGCCGGCAAGCCCTATTGCCAAGCCTCGAGCACCATGCTCTGCAAAACCGCCAGGAACGCTCTGATCAAGATCCGGGTGGATATGCTCTCCGACCGACCGCACGCCATGACCAACTACCAGCTCCAGGGCACCGACGGCTGTTACGAATCGGCTCGCGCGCACGGCGAGACGAACCGCGTCTGGCTGCGCACGCTGAGCCGCGAGATGAAGTGGAGCGACCTCGACGCCTTCGCGGATATCACGGAACTGGCGGCGAGGTATCTGCCCGCCCAATGGCTCGAGCAGGGCGAGGCCGCGCGAAAGGCCGGCCATGGCGGCGGCGACTACTTCGAGGTGCTCGATTTCGTGGACGCCATCGAGGGCAAGCGTCCTGCGGAGATCGGCATCCACGAGGCCATGGACATGACCTTGCCCGGACTCGTCAGCCAGCAGTCCGTCGACGAAGAAGGTCGCTGGATCGAGGTGCCTGATTCAAGAACTTGGTGAACCAAGGAAAACACCAAAATGAGCAAGAACAACCCTAAACCCCGCAAACAAAAACCCATCCGTGTCGGCGTCATCGGCGTCGGTCGCGGCCAAAGTTTCGCCTCCGGCGCCACCGATCTGGTGGGTATGAAGCTGGTGGCGCTGTGCGACACTTGGGAAGAGAAACTCGAGCAGGCCGGCAAACGCTACAACGTGGCCACCTATACCGATTACGACAAGTTTCTCGAACACGACATGGACGCCGTCGTGCTGGCCAACTATTTCCACGAACATGCTCCCTTCGCGATCAAGGCGCTGGCGGCCGGCAAGCACGTGATGAGCGAGACCTCGTGCAACGCCACGCTCGCCGAGGGCGTGGCCCTCTGCCGCGCCGTCGAGAAGAGCGGCAAGACCTACATGCTGGCCGAGAACTACCCCTACACACGGTTCCATCTGGAAATGCGCCGACTCTACGGCGCCGGCGAAATCGGCGAAGTAACCTATGCCGAGGGCGAGTACAACCACCCCATGGCGCCGCAAGATCGTGTGGGCATTTCACCAGGACGGAATCACTGGCGCAACTGGATCCCCTCGACCTACTACTGCACCCATGCTCTCGCGCCGCTGATGATGATCACGGAGCGCATACCGCTAAAGGTCAACGGCCTCTCAATCGCCTGCCGCGAGGTGGATGCGGAAACCGCACGTGTGGGCGACCCCGGATCAGTGATCCTATGCCGCATGGACAACGGCGCGGTGTTCCGTATCTTCGGCCTGCTCCTGCCCGGGCACAGCAACTGGTCGCGGGTACACGGGACAAAGGGCGCCATGGAAATCACCCGCGGTCCCGGCTATTTCGGTCCCGGCCAGGTGCGCGTCTGGTACGACCATTGGCTGCGCGCGCCCGGACAACCGGCCGAGCGCACGTACGTCCCCGACTGGACCGAACACGGCGACCTCGCTTCGCGCGCCGGCCATGGCGGCGGCGACTTCTGGACCAACTTCGCGTTTGCCAACGCCATCCGCTCAGCAATACCGCCGTTCCTCGACGTCTATCGCGGCGTGGCCATGAGCAGTGTCGGAATCCTCGCCTGGAAGAGCGCGCTCGCCGACGGCGCGCCCTTCGACGTACCCGACTTCAGCCGCGAGGAAAGCCGCAAAACCTATGAGCACGACCACTGGTCGCCCTTCCCCTCGCATGCGACGCTGGCGCCAAACCAGCCGCCACCCAGCATTCACGGGTTCGTCAAACCCACGCGTGCCGCGTTACAACACGCGAGAAAAACCTGGAAAGCGCAAGGATATACCGGAAAATGATCTGACCGATCCGACTGATCCAACCGATTAAAAGAGGAGCAACATGAGCACGCCAACCTACCATTCCTTCGCCGGCCGCTGGCAAACCAACGCCCAACTGGCGCTCGACACCATTGCCATGAAACCGACCCGCAAAATTCCCACCTGGATTCTGCACGACATGCAATGGTCGCACCTGGAAACGTTTTCCGGAAATCCGCCGGGCAGTTACGAAAAGCATCCCGTACGGGTCTATCGCGAATGCGCGCTTAACACCGGCGTCTGCTTTATCGACCAGTGGATCCCCGAGAATCCGTTGAGTATCCGCGATCGCGGTTTCGTCGGCGAAACGCCGCGTAAAGCCACTACGGGCGCGGAAGAGATTGTGCGCGACGGCATGATCATCGATTCGCCGGAAGCCGTGGTCGCGCATATGGAACAGATCGTCTTCCCGAAATTGGAGCAAGCGCCGCAAGAGATCGCGGTCGACGCGGAACGGCGCGTACGGGAACTGATCGCCAACGAAGTCGCTGTCCAGCAGCTTTTCGGCATGAACATGCTCAAGGGTCCCTATGGCGGGTTCCAGGCCAAGCCCGGCCTGGGGTATGGAACCTATGGCTACGCCAACTATTTCATGGCCTATGCGCTTTACCCGGAAGTGATCGAACGCTCGTTTAAATTGCAGGCCGACGCTGCCGAGGTTTCCAACCGCCTTGCTGCCCGCGCCGTTATCGAGGGTGGTTTACCGCGATTGATACGCCTCGATCACGATATGGCCGATTCGCGCGGCACCCTTGTCGATGTGAAGACACTGGATAAAATGTGGTTACCTCATTTTGCCCGCGCCATCAAACCGCTGCTCGACGCCGGTATCCGTCTGATCTGGCACTGTGACGGCAACCTGATGGAGATGGTGCCGCGCCTGCTCGAATGCGGGCTTGGCGGATTTCAGGGATTCCAATACGAAGACGGAATGGATTACGAGAAGATTTGCCGTATGAAAACCCGTGACGGCGACGACCTGTTCATCATCGGCGGTGTTTCGGTGACCACCACCCTGCCCCACGGGACGCCCGCCGATGTGCGACGCCAGATCGACTGGCTGGTTGAAAAAGGACCGAAAGTTGGCCTGATGCTCGGCTGTTCCAGTTCGATCGCCCCGGGCGTCCCGCTCGAAAACATGACAACCCTCATCGAAGGACTCCAACATTATCGCGAAAACGGCAGGGACTGATCCTGTCGGACGGATTCTGCTGTTGATCCCTCCGAGCGTCAATCACGAACCAGAGGAAAACCATGAGGAAAACATTCGACGCATCCGACCGAAAGGATGACGATCATCTTGATCGCTATCCGTTACGGCATGTCTGGCTTGCCGATCGGCCACACCGCGGATTCGCCGGAAACAGGGATATGGCGGCCTTCGGCGACGAATCTTTATACCATCCAGCGCGTCTCGGGCACGCCGCCGTCTCGCCGACAACCGTGCATGCCAACGAAACGGCGCCGTTACGCTTGTCTTATACCGGCGGCCCGGATGGGCTGGCAG
>PWZG01000225.1 GCA_003567575.1 PVC group bacterium
ATTTCAAGGAATCGGACCGTATCCGCGATTTATTACGCGATAAAGGCTGGATAGTCCGCGATACGCCCGCGGGACAGGAGCTCAAGCGGGGCTGACGAATCGCGATTTCTTCGCGCTGATTAATCCTGGGGCGCACTTGCGTTTTAGCGCGACTGGTCAGCCCTGAGTGTCGGGTGTCGGGTGCCGGGTGTCGGGTGTCGGGTGCCGAGGGCACTCGACACCCCGGCGATTCTTCGCCAGCTCAAGCCGCTGGCTTGACATTTTCCACGCCATTTGCTAGTTTGCTCGGAGTTCACACAGTAATCAGCGGGAAGACAGACGGAAGTCCGTGAGATTCGGACGCGGTCGCGCCGCTGTAACCGGTTACGAAACCGAAATAGCCACTGTCATCGCATCGGACCATGGGTTGTGGGTCGATGACGGGACGGGAAGGTTCGGGAGTAGGATTGAAACCGGGAGCCAGAAGACGTGTCTTCCCGCTAACAATCGGAGTTTTCGCGACGGAAAGACCGAACCCATGTCGTACCGGCCCTGGCATAACGCAACGGTCATCGATGACGGGACACGTCAATTCCCCGAGTTCGCGGCAACGCCGAAACAACGCTCCCGCGTGAGGAGCAGAAAGCGAATGCCGTCATGTTGTCGTTTCGTCCTCGTTTCCCGGCCTATCCGGCCATCCTGTCGTTGATATCCTGCATCTGGTTCCAGCCCGTTGTCGCCGATGTCGTGGTTGACTTCGGTGATTTGCAATTGACCAATGCCGTCGAATACTGGAACGGTTCGGACGGCAGTGGTGAGTTTCGCAGCCGCGGCGTCCGATTTGCTAATGACTACAATCCCGACTGGGACGCCTGGTCAGGTTTTTCCTATTCCCGGGTCAACGACACCAACACGACGGGATGGATGAATCAGTATGCGGTAATCAGCGGTACGGGCGTCGGAAACACCGGAATCTATGCCGTGGCATATACCGGCAACGACGACGCTACCGTGACCCTTCCGGTCGCTTCGGGGATGCGCGGTATTTACGTCAACAACACAACCTATGCTGCGTTGGATATACTGTATGGCAGCGGTTTTTCGAAAAAATTCGGCGGTGAAAGCGGGGACGATCCGGATTGGTTCAAACTAACCGTTACCGGATACGAAGCTGACGGATATCCATCGGGCAGCGCGTCCATATACCTTGCCGATTACCGATTTGAAGACAATACTCAAAACTATATCCTGAGCGACTGGACTTGGATGAGTTTGACCAATCTTGGTGATTATGTCGAGACCTTGCATTTCAGCTTGTCGTCCAGCGATGTCGGCGACTGGGGCATGAATACGCCGGCGTACTTCGCGCTCGGTAGCCTGGTCACCGACGAGCGCTATGCCCCGCCCGCCGGGCAGCCGGGATCGACCGCCGTATCGATGTCCTCGAATTCCATTATCGGGTGGGCTACCGGTTGGACGAATTATATTCCCGGCGCTCATGTCGATGCAACCTGGCAGACGCCCGGAAAAGCTCTTGGCCAAGCATCGGGAACATCTTATGATATCGTTTGCCTGGGCGACGGCGGCGAAATCACGATGACCTTCGATCCGCCCATCCAGGACGGGCCCGGCCCCGATTTCGCCATTTTCGCGAATGCCTTCGTTGAAACGTTCCTGGAATTGGCCTATGTCGAAGTATCGTCGGACGGCACCAACTTCACCCGGTTTTTCAACCGATCGCTGACAGCCGACCCGGTACCTTTTGCCGGCGCGAACGTTGATGCGACTCACGTTACGGGACTGGCCGGAAAATATGTTCAGGGTTACGGCGAACCGTTTGACTTGGGCGATCTGTCGGACGCGGCTACCGCCGGCGAACTGGATTTACAGAATATCCGGTACGTCCGTCTTCTTGATATCATAGGCGATGGTTCGTATAGAGATTCGGCGGGCCACGTGATTTACGATCCGCATCCCACCACAGGGTCCGCCGGCTACGATCTGGATGCCATTGGCGTGCTGAGCAATGACACATCCGAAGTGTCCCTCTCGATCGTCACGGCGGCGACCGACAAACGCGGCGTGTCGAATGCGCGGGTTGCCGTCCGGCGAAAAGCCTGGAACCTTGATGATCCGCTGGAGGTAACGCTCAGTTTCGAAGGCAACGCGGAAAACGGGCTGGACTACGAAACAGTAGATCCAACGATCGTTTTCGCAGCGGGTGAAACCGAGCGTTTTGTCGATATCCGGCCACGCCCGGAATCCGCCGGTCGCGGCGATCGCCATGTGATCGTACGGCTTGTATCTCACGCCAATTATCTTAACGGACGCGAGGAACGGGTACGTCTGTTTATCCGGGACGCATCTCCCTACGACATCTGGAAAATGCTGCAATTACGCGCGGACTTCAACACCCTTCCCTTGCCGGACGACCTCGACTACTGGAACGGCTCCGATCTTTCCGGAGGATTTACCGTCAATGGCATTCATTTCAGCAACCATTACAATACGGATTGGGCCAGTTGGCAAGGGTTCGCCTACTCCAGGGTCAATGACACGAATACCGCCGGGTTTGGGAATCAGTATGCGGTCATCAGCGGAACGGCCGTTGCCGGCGCCGGTACGTATGTCGTCGCCTATCTTGACGGTGTCATCACGTTGCCGTCGCCATCGGGGATTGAAGGATTCTATGTCAACAACACCACCTATGCCGCGTTGGATATGCTCCATGGCAGCATGTTTACCAAAGCATTCGGAGGCGATGACGGCAACGATCCCGACTGGTTCAAATTGACCGTATTCGGCCATGATAAAACCGGCGCAACGACCGGCAGCAACACGATCTATCTGGCCGACTACCGATTTGAAGACAATGACCGGAATTATATTCTGCATGACTGGACCTGGTTATGCCTGACCAATCTGGGAATGAACGTCAAGACGATGACATTCGAGCTGACGTCCAGCGATGTCGGCGACTGGGGCATGAACACGCCGGCGTATTTTGCGCTCGATGGTTTGCGGGTTGATCCCGACAGTCCCAGCGCGGCGGCGACGGCAGACTGGAGCGGCGACGGCGACGCCAACCTGATGGCCTACGCCATGGGTCGCGGGTTGGGCGCTTATCAGCCGGGCAGATCGATGATGCCCCTGCGTCTCGATGACGACGACGATGCGCCGGGGTTCGCCATCGAATTCGAGCGTCGCCGGGAAACGAACGGGGTATGGCTGCACGCGGAACTCTGTACCGACTTGTCTCAGGGAATCTGGCTCAGCGGCCCCGATCATGTGCATGAAACGATCGTCTCCACCCACGACGACATCGACCGTATCCGCGCAACGCCGGCAACGAATGCGGCGCCGGCCTACATGCGGTTACGGGCCGTCCAGGAATAAATCCAGCGGAATTTTCCAGTGCCTATCACGTCGCGCGAACAACAATATCAGATGGGTTTCACCCTGATTGAATTACTGGTCGTCATCGCCATTGTGACCATCCTGGCCTCCCTGCTGATGCCGGCATTACATAGCGCACGCGAGAGAGCACGTCGCGCGTATTGCGCCAATAATCTGCGCCAACTTCACCTGGCCAATACGTTATACGCGGAAGATAACGGACGGTATGTTGCGGCAGCGGCTGACGGTTACGGCGCAAACTTGCAACGCTGGCATGGTACGCGCGCCAATACGGGAGAACCCTTCGACGGCCAGGGGCCGCTGGCGCCCTATCTGGGCAGCGATGGCCTGATCCGGCAATGTCCTTCCTTTCATGGCGCTACCGATGTTGCGAACGCTTTCGAAGCCAATTGCGGCGGATACGGCTATAATTTGCTTGGTGTCGGATCGACGGCCAGTCTCAATCGCGACAACATGCATGACGCCTTGCGGCAAGGCATGGTCCCCGATGCCATTCGCCGTCCGGCGCAGACACTCATGTTCGCCGACACGGCATTTCCGCAACCCTACAACAACCCCACGCATTTGATTGACTACTCTTACATCGAGCCGCAAACCTTCCCCGGCGGATGGGACGCCCAGCCTTCCCTTCATTTCAGACATAACGACCGCGTAAACCTGATCTGGTGTGATGGCCACGTGTCCACGAGAACCCAAACACAAAGTTTCAACGCCGATTTCGATGAACGAAACATCGGATGGTTTGACAATATCAACGACGCCGTATTCGGTGACGCCGTCTTCGGTGGCGGCGGGTTTTAGTGACTTAATCTAACGCTTTTGGCGTAAAAAACAAGAAAATTCACGCGGAACTGATGGATGGAATCGGGTGCCGGGTGTCGGGTGTCGGGTGCCGGGTGTCGGGTGTCGGGTGCCGGGTGCCGGGTGTCGGGGGTCGGGCCATGGGATGCCGAGGTCGGGCCGACCTCGGCCACAAAGAGCCGTAAACATGATCTCCGCGAAGCGATGCCTTGCTTAACTTCGGTCTGCGGTCTGCAGTCTTCCGTCTTGCGTTGGCGGGCATTGTCGGTTATGGTTATTCGCTTTGCATTTCCACCGACGATGAAGAACCTGCCTTACAGATTACGTGATATCGTGCGGCGGCATGGCGCCGGTTTCGTCATTGGCGCCTTGCTGACGTGTATGGCAGTCGTCATTCAGCTTGGGCTGCCCTTTATTGTAAGATATCTGATCGACGAGCTGACGGCGGGGACGCTGACGCGACGCGCTTTGCTGCAGGGTGTTTTACTGTACGCAGCCTGTATTCCATTCGCCACCGTATTGAGTTACTGGATGCGGCGTTTGCCGTTGCGCGCCGCGCACACGGTGGAATACGCGGTACGCCGGGATTTATTCGCCCATTTATCGCGCCAGGATACTGGTTTTTTCCGGCGTCAACGGATTGGCGATCTGATGACGCGTATGACGTCGGATCTGACCGTAATACGCGATGCGCTGGGCCATGGCGCGCTGCACGGTGTCCGGTCACTGGTTGCATTGCTCGTCGCGTTCAGTGTCTTATTCCGAATGCAACCCGGGCTGGGAGCTATATTACTGGCGCTGATGTTCGGGATGGTCATGTCGTTCGCCCTGTTAATGCGCGCGATCCGCCGTCGCCATACGGCGCTGCAGGAACAGACATCCGATTTGGGGCATACGGTTGAGGAAACGTTTTCCGGAATTCGTACGATCAAGGGATATGCGCTGGAGGAAGGGCGACGGCAGCGTTTTGCCCGCGAGAACCGGGGAATGCGTCAACGCGCCATGGACGTCAGCTTCGTCAGCGAACCCATCTGGCCATTATTCGCGTTCTGGTTCTCGCTGCAACTGGTGGTTACCCTGGTTTACGGAGGACATCTCGTTTTGCGGGAACAGATCTCGCTGGGAGACCTGGTTTTAGTGAATCAGTACCTTCTATACATGCAATGGCCCGTACTGTCGCTGGGATGGATCGGCAACCTGATACAACGCGCCCGCACCAGTTGGTATCGTTTACTGACCCTGTTCGCCAAGCCGCCCGCCATCGCCGATAACGAGCAAACCGATGCCGGCATTCAGACATTGCGGGGAGATATTGCGTTTCGCGATGTCGGTTTACAGCGCGAAGGGAAAATGGTGCTGGAAGGAATCAACCTGCATATTCCGGCTGGTTCGACCCTCGGCATTACCGGTCCAAGCGGCGCCGGCAAAACCATGCTGGTATCGCTGGTAGCCCGTCTTTGCGATCCAGATCGCGGAAAAATTTATATCGACAACCATTTATTGCCCACGATTCCTCTCGATGTTTTGCGACGACATATCGGTTTCGCACCCCAGGAGACCATGCTTTTTTCCGAAACACTGGCGCATAATCTGGCCTTCGGTCTCCCGTCATTACAGGAGGATGTCATCCGCTGGGCGGCCCACGTCGCCCATCTGGACGCGGATATCGCGCGCTTTCCAAACGGTTACGAGACGCATGTCGGCGAACGCGGTGTAACGCTATCCGGCGGCCAACGCCAGCGCGCGTCGCTGGGCCGGGCCATCGCGCGCAACCCGGCCATCCTGGTGCTGGACGATGTTCTGGCGGCCGTGGATATCCAGACGGAATCCGCCATTCTCGACAACCTCGCTCCGGTTACCCAAGCCCGGACCACCCTGCTGGTCAGCCATCGCCTTTCATCGCTTTACCGCGCGGATACCATTATCGTACTCGAAAACGGACGCATCAGCGAGCGGGGAACCCATGCGGAATTGTTGGCTTGCGACGGCTATTATGCCAGAACCTACCGGTTACAGCAGTTCGAAGCCTACGCGTCCGGACACCGGGAGGACAAGCATGCCTGAGCGACATCCTTCCGCCACCCGCTCCCGGCGATCTGCGACACGCCCATCGCGCCTGCCGGTCCGCCGCCTGCTGGTCTATGCCAAACCTTACGTGGGATTAATGGCTATATCCTTGCTGTCGATCGTCGGAACCACTCTGTTGATCAATGCGCTGCCGATGATTTTGCAACGCGCCATTGATCATTATTTGGTCACGCCCCGGGAAATGGACATTGCGCAACGGTTTGCCGGTCTGATACGCATGGGCGGATTATATCTCGCCCTGGCAACCGGCGGATTTTTATTGCGCATGGGCCAGGGCCTGCTGACCGCTTGGATCGGGCAATCGATCGTTCATGACTTGCGGCGTGATGTTTTCGGCAAAGCCCTGCGTCTGGGGTTGCCTTATTATGACCGGACCCCCGTCGGCACGCTTATGACGCGTGTCACTTCCGATGTGGAAGCCGTCCAACGTTTCGTGACCGAAGGGATCGTCGGATTGATTGCCGACATCTGTATGTTGATCGGGATTGCCGGCTACATGGTGATTCTTAATCCGCGTCTGGCAGGCATCACGGCGCTGATCCTGCCGCCGCTAATTTTTTTCATGGAAAAGGTCAATCGGCGTTTGCGTCAAGCCAACCGCAACATCCGCACACGCCAGGCCCAGCTCAATGCCGGTCTTCAGGAACAACTTTCGGGCATGGCCACCATCCAATTATTCAACCGCGAATTGCCGGCCCGTGAACGGTTCGATACGGCCAACCGCGGACTGCGCGAAGCGCATTTCCAGGAAGTACGCTGGTTCAGTCATTTTTATCCCTTGATCGAAATCGGATATAACAGCGCAACGGTATTGCTGGTGGGTGTCGGCGGATGGCTGGTGCTGGCGGGCGGCAACGGCTTAACGGTGGGCATGCTGGTCGCGTTTCTGACTTATGTCCGTAATTTTTTCTGGCCCCTGGGATCACTCTCGGACAAGGCCAGTTCATACCAGCGTGCCATGGCCGCCACCGAACGGATTTTCGAACTGCTGGACACGCGCGAGGATATTCCCGATCCCACAATGGCGAACCGCGCGGTCCACCCCGCGGATGTTGCCGGCGATATCCGTTTCGAACATGTATCCTTCGCTTACGACCGTGACGATTGGGTGCTCCGGGATTTCGACCTGCATATCCGGCAGGGTGAAGCGTTGGCCATTGTCGGCGCTACCGGCGCAGGCAAAACCACCTTGATCAACCTGTTGACCCGCTTTTACGATGTCGGACACGGCCGGATTACCGTCGGCGGAATCGATATCCGTCACATCCCAACCGCCGAATTACGGCGCCGTGTCGGGCTGGTGTTGCAGGAACCCTTTATTTTTGCCGGAACGGTTGCCGACAATATCAGTCTCGGCAACCCCGGCGTCACCCGGGCGGATGTGGAACAAGCGGCGCGCCATGTGAACGCGCATCGTTTTATCGAACGGTTACCGCTGGCCTACGATACGGAACTAAGCAACCGGGGAAGCGGCGTTTCGGGCGGCGAAAAACAATTGCTGGCCATGGCACGGGCGCTGGCGCAGAAACCGGATATCGTCATGATCCTCGACGAAGCGACCGCCAATGTCGATACCCATACTGAAACCTTGATCCAACAGGCGTTACGGCGCCTGATCCGCCACCAAACCACCATCGCCATTGCGCATCGTCTTTCAACCATTCGTGATGCCGACCGCATCCTCGTCATGCAGGACGGACGCATATCGGCACAGGGAACCCACGCGGAATTAATGTCGCGAAACCCGTATTACCGTCACTTGGTCGATTTGCTCCGGGGCGGGCGCATATCACTTCCGTCCGTCATTCCCTCGATGGATCAATAGCGCGCAGGGATCAAGCGCCGTGACACTGAAATACCGATGGAAGTGATATGCGCCCCTCCGGGGCTTGTCACCCGCGCCGGTTCTGTTATAATGGCAAGCGTTCACGGTTCACAGTTCAAGGTTCACGGTTGCAGAAAAGACAATGAGGCCAGATAGCCGTTTTGGTCCAATATGCTTGAATTCGAGAAGAAAAAGAAGCATCCAAGAAGTCTGAAAAAAACCGTGAACCGTGAACCCCTGAACCGTGAACGACTACTTATAATGCTTGGTCAACGAAGGTAAAAATCACGTTCAGGAGAGTTCTTGTATGTCCGTCAAAATCCCGATGATAATCCAAGGCGGAATGGGCGCCGGCGTCTCCGGCTGGTTTCTGGCGCAAACCGTTTCCAAACTTGGCCAACTGGGAGTTGTCGCCGGGACCGCGCTGGATGAAATTCTGGCGCGTCGTTTGCAGGATGGCGATCCTGACGGGCACATCCGGCGTGCCCTGAACCGGTTTCCGTTAAACGCGATGGCGCAACGTATTCTTGACAATTATTATATTCCGGGCGGCAAACCGCGGGGGACGCGATATCGTACGCGCGGGATGCATACCATTGATGGTAACCGGGATGCGCATGAAATGTGTATTGCCGGTAATTTTGTCGAGGTTTACCTGGCGCGTGAAGGCCACGATCATCCGGTGGGCATCAATTATCTGGAAAAAATCCAGTATCCACACCTGGCATCCATCTACGGCGCGATGTTGGCGGGTGTTTCCGTGATCATTATGGGCGCGGGAATCCCCATCGAAATCCCGGCAGCCATCGAAGCGCTGTCGGAACATCATGCCGCGTCGTACGCCGTGCATGTCGCCGGCTGCGGTGATAATCGGAGTTTTCGCTTGCAATTCGATCCCTGCGAATATTTGGAAACCAACGGCACGGCGCCGCCGCCTTTAACGAAGCCGGCTTTTCTTCCGATTATCTCATCGGAAACCCTGGCCAAAGTGCTGTACCGTAAAACGGATGGAAAATTGGATGGTTTTATTATCGAGGGTAATTCGGCCGGCGGTCACAATGCGCCGCCACGCGGCGCATCGCAACTGACCGCCGACGGCCAGCCGGTCTACGGTCCGCGCGATGTCACCGGCGTGAAAATCATACGCAGTCTGGGACTTCCGTTCTGGATGGCGGGATCTTACGGATCGCCGCAAGGCTTACGCGCCGCCCTGGACATGGGCGCCGCCGGAATCCAGGTCGGCACCGCCTTTGCCCTGTGCCGCGAATCGTGTCTTGCGCCGACCGTGCGCAAGGAATTGATCAAGAAAGCATTGACGGGGTCATCCCATGTTTTCACCGATCCGGTGGCTTCGCCCACCGGGTTCCCGTTCAAGGTGGTCGCCCTTGAAGGTTCGTTATCGGAACAAGCGGTTTACGATTGCCGGCGCCGCACTTGCGATCTCGGTTTTCTGCGTGAGGCCTACCTGAAACCCGACGGTCGGATCGGCTATCGTTGTCCCGCCGAACCGGAACAAGCCTTTATCGCCAAGGGTGGCAGAATAGAGAATACCGTGGCGCGCAAATGTCTTTGCAACGCGCTGATTGCCAACATCGATATGCCGCAATTGTTAACGAACGGAACCCGTGAAAAATATCTGGTTACGCTTGGCGACGACTGGCATAACATCGGTCGTTTTTGCACGCCGGATCAACCCGAGTACGGCGCCGAAGACGTCATTCATGTTCTGCTCGAAGGTCTTAATCATCGGCCAACAGCTTGAACACAAGCTCGCTTAAAGGAGTCCCATCATGTTCATTTCCGGGCTTGTATCGGTTACCTTTCGCCAATTGAACGTCGAACAGATCGTCGATGTGGTCCGTCGTTCACGGCTTGACGCCATCGAATGGGGTGGCGATGTCCATGTGCCGCACGGCGACCTGGAGTGCGCCGAAAAGGTACGCCAATTAACCGTCGACGCCGGCTTGTGTGTCGCGTCCTACGGATCGTATTATCGCGTCGGCCATAACGAACCCGTCGACTTCGCGCGTGTTCTGGACACGGCGCTGGCGCTGGGCGCCCCGATCATCCGTGTCTGGGCCGGCAAACAAGGATCGGAATCATCCGACGAAGACTACTGGGCGGCGGTCATCAAGGATTCCCAACGGATTGCGCGGCTGGCCGCCGCGCAAAAAATCGTGGTATCCTACGAGTATCATGCCAAGACACTAACCGATACCTGCGCCGGCACGTTGCGTCTGCTCCAAAGCGTCAACGAACCCAATCTGCTTACCCATTGGCAGCCGGTCAACCATCGGTCACGCGAACAGAATCTCGAAGAATTGGCGCAATTACGAGCGTATTTATGCCATATCCACGCGTTTCACTGGCTGTCCGGTCAACGCCGACCGTTGGCCGAGGGCGAGGACGACTGGCGTTGTTACCTGAAATCGGCATGGGAAACACGCCGCGATCATGGCGTATTACTTGAATTTGTCGCCGACGACAAACCGGATAATTATCTCACCGATGCCGGTTCTTTACGGAATTTACTGAAAACGTTTCAACCCTCATGAACCGGCGCGAACGCCTGAAACGGGCTTTTTTTCATGACGAAATGGATCGTCCGGCGGTATTCAGCCGTACCGGATTCCCCGCGAACGATCCCACCTATGACCGTTTGAAAGCCTATCTGGCTGAATATACCGAACGTAAAGCGGGCTGGAGTCCGTCATCTTTCGAGACGCCACTGCCGATCGAAACCCGTCAGGAACCACTGGACGTCGAATACGACCGAAGGATCCATGTGCTGCACACGCCGTCCGGTGATTTAACCCGTACGGAACGAATCAGCCGTGCCGGGTTGCCTGGATTGCACGAGACATACTACCTGAAATCACGCGATGACGCCGAACGCTATTTATCGCTGCCGCCACCGTTGTTGCAAGGCGATCCGGCGCCGTCCTTCGCCGAAACCGTCGCGTTGATCGGCGACAGCGGCGTCGTCGATGTCAGCCTCGGATTCTGCTGCGCCGGCAGAGTGGCCGAACTGTTCGGCTCCGAACAGTTCGCCATGCTGACCCTGACCGATCGCGATATCCTGCATGCGTTGGCGGAACATTATCAACAGACCTTGTTTGCCCGCTTGCAATTTTGTCTTGATCACGATATCGGTCCGTTTTTCTCCATGGCCGGCGAGGAATACGTCGTGCCGCCGCTGCATGGACCGCAGGATTTCCGCGATTTCGTGGTGCGCTACGACCGACCCATTATCGAACGGATTCATGACGCCGGCGGACGGCTGCATATCCATTGCCACGGCCCGTTAAGAGCTGTTCTGGCCGATTTCGTGGATGCCGGTGTCGACGTATTGCATCCCGTCGAATCGCCGCCACTGGGTAACCTGACGGCCGCTGAAGCCAAATCGATCGTACGTAACCATATCACGATAGAAGGCAATATCCAGATCGCGCGCCTCTACGAGGCCGGCGCGGATGAAATCGCCGACGAAACCACCCGATTGATCGCCGACGCGTTCGACGACCGGCGCGGTTTGATCGTAAGTCCAACAGCCTCACCCTGGATTCGCGGCGCCGGCGAACAATGTTACGCGCAATACCGGGCAATGATTGATACGGTCAGGGAATTTCGTAACCGTTCACGGGGTAGCGTAGCCGCGGGATAAGGAAATTATCATCCATGCAACCTGCAAACGGGCTTCGCTTACAACCGCGGCAGACTCATACCGCCGTCGACCATCACGACTTGACCCGAGGAATAGGCGAAGGCGCCCCCGACCAGCGCCGCGACGGCTTGGCCGACATCTTCGGGATAGCCCCAGCGGGATTGCACGCATAGACCTTGCTCAATCAATCGATCGTATTTTTCCTGGACCGCATGGGTCATATCGGTCTTGATAATGCCGGGCCGGACTTCGTAGACCGGAATGTCGTATTCTCCCATGCGTGCCGCCCAGAGTTTGGTCGCCATACTCACACCGGCCTTGGATACACAGTAATCGCCACGACTGACGGACGCCACGGTCGCCGAGATCGACGAAATATTGACGATCGCGCCGTGGAAACCGGGATCCGCCGCTTTCTGTTCAATCAACCAGCGGGCAACCGCTTGCGTCAGAAAATACGGTCCTTGCAGGTTGATCCCGATCAGACGTGCGAAACTCTCCTCGGTCGCCTCCAGAATATCCGCGCGTACCTTGGGGGCCACGCCCGCATTGTTCACCAAAACGTTCAGGCATCCGAACCGTTCGCGAATCGCTGCCAGCATCCGTTCACGGGCCGCGGCATCGGTGACATCGGTCCGGCTGTACAACACCCCGGCGCCGGCCTGGCGCAATTCGTTCATGGCCGCCGCCACGGCTTTTTCTTCATGCAGATCGCAGACCGCGATATCATGGCCTGTTGCCGCAAGGCAACGGGCAATTCCCAATCCAATCCCCCTGCCGGCGCCGGTAACCAGCGCCACGGGCCGTTTTGTATCATTTTCGTTGTTCATGTTTTATCCTTGTGTATCCGTGCGGTAAGTGAAAATGCGTATTTCATGGGTTAATCCGCGTCTTCTCGCAAACGCGCGCATCCATCGTAAATCCGGCCTTCGCGATACGCGGCCCAAGCGGTCTCGAACCACAAATCGCTGTCAGGAATCGGTCGCCGCGCAATCCAGCGACTGACCGCCTCGCCGTCGGGCGTCGCTTCCGTCACCAGGACCTGTTCGCGAAAACCGGTATTCTCCGGCTCAAACCGCCAATCGTCGCCCAACCCGGCATGCGCCTCCAGCTCGCCTTGCGGGTTCAACACCATGGCGGATCCGCGGCTTCCCAAACCATCGGCCACGGCCCGGCGTACGGCCTGCAAATAGACCGCATGCGCAAAACACAGGTGCCGGTTACGTAATGCCTCGCGTCGATCTTCGGCGCCGTCGTTGCGACAGCCTGCCGCCGCCAGGGTCCGCCATTGCGCAACGGCATCGGTCACGGCCGTTTCCAGTTCGGTAGCCGACCTGATATGGGCGCCCGCACGGCTCATCCGTTGCTGGAACTCATCGCGTTCATCGCGCCATGAACGGGAGGTCCGCTGTCCTCGATCGAGCCAGGCGGCCAGCCGGTCGGCTTCTTCGATAGCGACTTTTGCGAAGGAGTCCGGCGCCAACGTGGATTCCCGGTAGCGGGCGGCAATATATTCAGCGGCGCGAATGCCGCCGACCTGACCGGAATTAAGCGCCGAGCCGCCGGGCCGGTATGCGCCGTGCGATCCGTTGACTTCGCCAACCGGAAATAAATGTTCAATATTCTCCGATTCCCACCAGGCATTGGCCGCCAGGCCGCCGTTATTGTGCTGGGCGCAAACCGCGATTTCAAGCGGTTCCTTCGTGATGTCGATGCCGTGATCGGCATACAATGCGATGGCGCCGGGATTCATCTTGCGCAAGCGCGCAATCGGCGTATCCTGTAAAGCATCGGATTTCGTTAAATAATCGCGCGCTTCCGAACGCAAGCCATCAAAGCTAAAATCGGCCGGGTTCTCGCGGAAATCCAGAAAGACGCGCCGTCCCTTGCGCACGGTCTCGACGTATACCAGGATGTCAATCAGCGATGATCCGCCCGCGATTTTGCGCGAATCGAATGGCCACTGATATCCTTTAAGGAAGACATTCGAATTCATTTCGCCGGCTGAATCGAAACAATCGCGTAAAAACTCCCTGGGATGGCTGACCCCATCCGCATCGGTACTGATAAAGCGCGGCGCCACTTGCATATACGTCCCGGAAACATTCCAACGAAACTTGATGGAAGCCATTCCGTATTGCGATTCCGGCAGACTTTGCGCCCGCGCGCCGGCCAGCAAGGCCAACCCGATCGCGCCGGTATGCACTTCCGGATAAACGCTGGTCTTGTATAAGCCGCCCGGACCGCCGACGGCGAACACCACGTTTTCCGCCCGCAAGGCCGTCATATTGCCCTCCGCGTCCAACGCCAAAGCGCCGGCGGCGCGACGTGCGCCGTTTTCACCGACGCATAGCAACGCCACCACATCCATTTCCTCGCGTAGCGGTATGTCCAGCAAGCGAACGCGGCGGATCAAGGAGCGACACATCTCGCGCGATGTATAAGGACCGATGGATGTTGCCCGCTGCCGGGGATCATGATCGGTTTTATAGCCGATAAATTGTCCGAACGCATCCTGCGGAAACGGGACGCCCAGATTTACCAGATTCAGGAAAGCGCGCGGCGACACCGCGGCTTCCACCAGCGCCAGGTCTCCGTGCATGCTGCCGCCGCTGAAATAGTTTTCGGCCATCAAACGCGGGGCATCGGAATCATCGCCGCATAATGCCATTTTGTAGTACGTCTGTTTGTCGCTGCCGGTATTGATCGACGTGCCTTTCTCGAGGCCTTCGGAGACCACAAGCACGTCGTCAATGCCGCGTTGGCGTAATTGCACGGCCGCGTTCAAACCGGCCGCGCCGCTGCCGATGACCAGGGTATGCGCGCAAACAACCCGTAATGCCGGTTGCTTGTCGCGTGATATTGTGTATTCTTGCATGGTATCGTCTTATCCTTTCGGTTGCTTTGGGTGGAATATAGCAAATCTGTATCAGAATTCAATGTTATATCGTCAACAGGAAACCGAATCGAGGAAAATTTGAGTCAGCAATTTTTCGGGCTGTTTTTGTAATTGTTCAGGTAGCCCGGCGATTGGCCTGTTTTGGGCGAAGTAAGTCGGGCATTCCTGCCTGACACGACAACCAGTTCAGGAAAGTCAGCCA
>PWZG01000254.1 GCA_003567575.1 PVC group bacterium
ACGTTCTGCGTCACGGCGAAGAGAATGTCGTCACGGTGCGTAGCTATCGCAGCGGCACGAACGAACTGGGGACGGGCGGCCTTGTGGGACCCGTGATGTTTTACGCACTGGCGAAGTAGCGCGTTTCGCGCTTTGTTTGGGAAGGGTCTTTCCCTAAGAACGAAAAAATCATTGTACCCACAGATTCCGCGGACGAGCCGAAAAAAATCGCTACGCTCAAGTGACCATGCATTATCGAACATCGTCGGGAGAGAACAACGGATGAACGAAAACACCAGCCACGGTCATCGCGCGTGGGAAGCGCCGGTGTCCTGTCGCGGTCTGTCAACCCTGAACGTTTAGCGAGGGATGTGGCATGTCCATATTTTGGACAGCTTGAAAAAGGAGAAAATCCATGAAAAAGATCAAGAAAACATTAGGAATGACGGCTTTGCTGTTGAGCATGCTCAACGTCCAAGCGTTTGAACCGTCGGATATCGCTGGTTTACAGATTTGGTTGGATGCCGACGATACGGCGTCGGTAACCCTTGAGGCGGATGACAAGGTATCCCAATGGGCGGATTTAAGCGGGAACGACTGGCACGCGGTTGAAGCCTCGAGCGGCGCGCAACCGGTTTACGTGATGGAAGCGCTGCAAGGACGTCCCGTGATCCGTTTTGCGGGCAGTCAAAGTTTGCAGTCGTCTTACAATCAACTGGGCGTGTCGGGAACGGCGCACAGTTTCTTTGCGGTCAGCCATCCGGAACAGGAAACCGGGTACCTGGTCCATGCGCACGGAAGAGAGGCTTCCCGCGACAGTCAGAGTTTCAGTGTTTTGTATTTTTCCGGCGGCGATCTTTCCATACCGATCGGTGGTTCGTATACGGAAACTCCTTATGACGCGGAACCGCAAATCATTTCGTCCGTATGGGATCGCACTGCGGAAACCGCCGCCAAATTGCTGAACGGAACCGTAATCGATACCGGGATCGGCTCTTCAACCTCATCCAATCCATTGAATATCGGGAAACGCGATGCCGGAGCCGAATATACGGGCGATATTGCCGAAATCATCGTGTACGATACAGCGCTCTCCGTGGAAAATCGTCAAACGGTGGAAGGTTATCTGGCACATAAGTGGGGCGTAACCGACGCGCTGCCTGAAACCCATCCCTATAAAACGTCGCCCCCGGGCGACGACGGATTTGTGTCGGCGTTGCCATTTACCCTGGCCGATATCGAAACCGGTAGCACGGACTTTACCAACAGCAACGAAGTGGATCTCTTTGATTTTCCCGTTCCCGAAGATTGCGACGTGTTTCAAATTACCGAAAGCGGCGAATCCGGGGCGATTGATCCCGACGGATGGGAACCGGCTGACGCGCTTCCCGGTCGTATTGATTTTACACAGCCGTCGGCCGATACCAACATTACGTTGTACGCCTGGTTTACGAACGAAACCGCGACGGTGGCGTTACGGCGCGCGGAGGGTGGAATTTATTACACCGACGTCGGCGCCGAACCGTCGATTCTGGCGGCGCTGACGCGTCAACTCTTGCCCGGCGAGTCGGTGGTCATCATGCCCGCGGAAATCGATGACGGTTCCACCGGCGGAGAAGCCGACGGGCAAGTGATGGCGATTCACGCGATGTGGCTCACGCTCGAAGGCGGGCCCTCTACGGATGCCACGCCGGAGGATCCTTGGGTGACGGTTTCCGAATTGGGCGACTATACGTTGTCGCTGACGGTCATGAACGAAGCCGGGAACGTGTCCAGCTCGACGGAAAACTGTACGTTAACCGTTGAAGCATACGACGGCCAGTTCACGTGGACCGGCGCGGGTGACGGTATCGACTGGCACGATCCGTTGAACTGGGATGCCGGCGGGTTGCCGCCGGCGGGTGAATCGGTCGTGATCACCAATGGCGCCACGGTCCGGCTGACCAACGCCACCCCCGAGCTGGCGTCACTCACGATGAGTGGCGGGGTGTTGACCGTCGCAGGCTGGGAATCGGCGATCCGAGCCACCAATGTCACCGTCTCCGGCGGTACGATCCAGCCGGAAGGTCCGTTCAGTGAGGGTGACGAAAGCCGGGTGCTGATCGAATGCGTCGATTTTTATTTGGGAGAAACAGCAGAGATAGATGGTCGCTACAGCGGATACCTGGCAAGCGAGGGCTCCTCCGGTCAAGGTCCCGGTTCGGCGCTAGGCGCCCGGGCGGGCGCTTCGCACGGAGGCAAAGGTTCCCCGGGATACGGTCCTTTCTGGAATGTCGCAGCGCCCTATGGCAGCACGAATGCACCGGTCTTGCCGGGCAGTGGCGGGTACCGCGATTCACAGGGAGGGGGTGCCGTTCGCATTGATGCGACGGGCGCCGTGACCATTGATGGTGGAATTTATGTGGATGGCGGGGGAAGCGGTAGTTCGCATCGTCGTGGCGGTTCCGGGGGCTCGATTTATATTTCCTGCCATACGATCACGGGTGATGCCGGTATGTTACAGGCCCGGGGAGGAACTGCTGACCGTTCCGGCGGCGTCGGCGGCGGCGGACGCATCGCCGTGGCATACGATACGAATGCCCAAGTCGCGCTGGGTGTTCCGGATATTACGTTTGATACGCGGGCCGGAACCGGAGGATATGGCACGGATATTTACGGGGAGAACGGCACCCTTTGGTTTCCCGATATGTTGTTCTTCGAGTCGGGAGTGCTCGATACCCGCTGGCGTAATGTAAAGATTCATGTGGCCGAGTCCCAGACGGAAGCCGTTTTTGATTCCTTGCAAATTACCGGAGGAAACATGGCCTTTCCGGGAATACGACGGTTGCGGGTTGATGGGGACTTCACGCTTAGTGGGGATGCGCAATTTTCGTTATACAGTGGGCCCACCAACCAAACTTCTGACCAATTCGGGATGCAATTGGATGTTGGCGGTGAACTTGGCATCCTTGACAATGCGCAACTTTGGATTGCCGCCAACTTAATTGACGGAGCGGTCGCACACATTCATTGCGAAATTTTGACGGTTGAAAGCGATGCCAGGATTCGCGCCGATTATCGTGGACATGATTCGACGCGAGGAAATGGATACTCCGGTCTCGGCGCTGGTGTTGAAGGAATCAATCCGGGCGCATCCCATGGCGGTCGATCCGGTACTCTTCCGGAAGACACCCTCATTGAGGCGTATGGCAGCGCGTATGCGCCGATCCTGCCGGGCAGCGGCGGAGGCGCCAATCGAGGCGGGGGTATCATTTGGATTGGCGCCGAGGATACGATTCGTGTTGACGGTACGTTATCCGCGGATGTCTATCGCGTAAGGCATCGATCTTTCGGACCCGAAAACCTTTCCAATGCTTCTGGAGGCAGCATCCTTTTGAATGCCAATCATGTTGAAGGCGACGGCACATTGCGAGCGCATGGCGGCGATGCGCTGGATACGGAGGATGGCGACAATCGCGGTCCCGG
>PWZG01000031.1 GCA_003567575.1 PVC group bacterium
CCACGGCGCGGTCATCCCGGCCCAATGCCGTGAATTCGGCGTGCGCGGGGCACGGCAGCGCGCGCCGATGATATCGGGATACAACCGACACCAGTTTCATGTCGTGTGCCGTAAGTCCAAGCAATTCGCTGTTGGCGATCAGGTACATGGAGTGTTTATGATGCTCGCGATTGCTGATGAAAGATCCGATATCGTGAAGTAATCCGGCTACTTGCAACAATAACTCATGACGTTCCGACAGTCCGTGTTCCGAGCTGAACTCGCGGAACAGCTTCAATGACAGATGGCTGACATGCCGTGAATGTTCCTCGTCAAAGGAATAACGCCGGCCCAGGGTCAGCGCCGAGCGTATTACTTGTTCGCGGAACCGTGCCGCCCATTGGGTTCCCGCCGCGGCCTCGATCAACAGACCCTGGCGCAGGTTTACGCGGGTGGCATACACTTCGCGCGCTCCGAAGACATGTGCCAGGCGTACATGGGTCAGCATGGCCGGACCCGCTGTCTCGGCCTCGTCTAGCGGTAGACGATAACGGCGAACCAGTTTTTCGGGTTGAATCGCAATCACCCGTTCGGCTTCAGCCAGCATTTTGCGCGAAACTTTCACTACGTGATTATCGGGTTCATTCGCAAAAAACTGTGAAACGGCGAACGGGAAATCGCCGACATTCATGATCAGTGTCGGCGCCTTGTCGACCGGCAACGACCGTCGCACCGGTTCGATAATGCGCCGGATATTCTGTTCCAGCACCGCACGCACACGATTGGCGGGCGTTTTATCGATTTCCACCAATTCCCGCAACCGTAACGATCCGAGTTTGACACTGTCGGCGAAGACCACGAATCCGTTACGGATCAGCAATAGCTTGGAACTTCCTCCGCCGATTTCAACAGACAGTACATCGCCATTTGCCAGTTTCGGTCGAGATTCGAATACCTGCTGCAACGCCATGTAGGTCAGGCGATGGACCTCGATTTCGGCAATAACCCGCACTTTGATTCCGGTCGCCATATAGATGCGGTCCAGAAAAAAGTCCATATTGGCCGCATCACGCACCGAGGTGGCCACGGCGTGAATGGCATCGCTGGATTCGATGCCGTAACGGCGCATTACTTCCCGGAATCCGCTCAAAATCACAACGCATTGTTCGGTTTTATCGGGATCGATAACGCCGCCGGCAAAGGTCTCGCGGCCCAGATTCACCGTCCGGTGCAGCGATTCGAGAACCCGTATCCGGCCGTCGTGGGATTCGGCGATTTCCGCGCGAATCGCCGTCGCACCGATATCGACAACGGCCAGCGGGCGTGGCGGTTCGGTCGTTTCCGGATTGTTTGGCTGCGCGGTTTTCATTTCTTTCCCGCTTTTGTATCGGCGGCAAACGCGGCGGCGCCTTTGACTACGGCATCGTCACCCAGTGCCGCCGCCTTGACTTTCAGATCTTTCACAAACGATTCGATTCCCTGTTGACGCAGTACGTCATGTACTTCGTTCACAAATAGGTCCGGCATTTCCTCGACCAGTCCGCCGCCCAGTAAAATCATATCCGGCGCCAGCAGATGCAACGGCGTCACCATCGCCGCGCCAATCCGGCGTGCGGCATGGCGGACGATCTTGTCGACAACCACATTCTTCGCCAGCAAGGCGGCGGCGATGGCGCCGCTACGAATCTTGGCTACATCGGTGCCGACCAGTTTCCGCAATTCCGGCGTATCGTTACGGTAGGCGGCCGCCGCGATTTGGGATGCGATCGCCAAGCGGCTGGCAACGGTTTCCAGGCAACCGTAGCGGCCGCAGCCACAGAGATGTCCGTTGGGCTGCACACATATGTGTCCTATTTCCATTGCCGACGCCATTTTACCGCGAATCAGACGGCCATCGTAAATACAGGCGCCGCCGATACCGGTCCCCGGGAAAACTCCGACCACGCAACGCGCCTTGCGTGCCGCGCCCAGGCGATACTCACCGTAAGTGCCGGCATCGACATCGTTAAGCAGTGACAGCGGCACCCCGAAACGCGTCTCTAATTCATGTTGGATGGGAACCTTGCGCCATCCCAGATTCGGTGAGTGGAGCAGGAGACCCAGTTCCAAATCCAGGAACCCGGCGGCGCCGAATCCAATACCGTTGACCTGTTTCACGGTCAACCCGGCTTTATTCAGCGCGCCATCAATGGTATCACCGATAAGCACGACGCCGTCCTTGGCGCCGAGACCGGATTTATGTTTCTCGCGAATCCGGCTCAGGACCTTGAATTGTTCATCGAAAACAGCCGTCATAAGTTTGGTGCCGCCCAGGTCGCAACCGATCCAGCATCGTTTCAACACGCTTTTTTTCATAGCCATATCCATTCTCGTCTTTCAATGGTAACCTTATAAGGCGGGCTTCGCCCGACACAGACCTCCGACCTCTGACCTCTTGCCCGACACCATCCATGGCTCCGCGTCATTTTCTTGTTTTTTACGCAACCATGCTTGAATAAGTCACTAACCTTCCCTGCGCGCGGTGGTTCCAAGAGACATCATATCAGACGGCAAGCGATCTTTCAATGTCGCTTTTGAAGTCCCGAAAATTGCGGACTCAAATTGTCCTCGATCCGGTTTCCCGTTGTCCTCGAATGCGAAAAAAAAATTTCATTACTCGACCGGATATGGCATGATTGGAATCGGCGGTGTGAATTATTGTATGGATCTGACGACAGTCAAGCCCGGCATGACACCGGGGAAGGAGCATTAATGGAAAAAAATAACGGCGCTTTCGCAGCGGCGCGGCACGAGATCGGCAACATGGCGGTTGTCATCCCGGTTTATGCGGCGCCGCATATCGAGCCGGCCGAACTGACGGCTGCGTTAAACGACACGGTTTTGGGATGTTTAGCTCAGGGAATCGTTCCGCAACGACTATGCCTGAGCGTGGATGGCGCGGCATCCGATACGGCGCCGGCCGCAACCGTCAGCCGGCAACACGGCGTCAAACTGGCTGTTACCGAAATCAACCGCGGCAAACTGGCGGCAGTACGGCACGGGGTGGCCGCATTGCAGGTGAATTCCGAATGGCGTACGCTGGCGGTGCTGGATCAGGATGGCGACCATTTCGCCAACGATTTGGTGGCGATGATGCGTATGGCCAACCATTTGCGTAGCGGTAATCCGTCACGCCGTCTGCTGGTACTGGGCGAACGTCTGTCGCGTCATCGACCGATGGGATTCCTGCGCGGTGAACTGGAAGAGCTGGCCGACCGTGTGCTGCTCGATGCCCTGATGTACGATGCGGCGATTTCAGGACGCCCGCTACCGCTGGAATATGCGCTGGTTCTCGGCGAATTCCCGGATTTTCATTCCGGATTCAAACTGTTCGACCGCCGGACGGCGCTCGATGTTTTCATGTCGGAACCGCGATTGTGTGGCGCTACTGAAACGGCTTATTACCGGCATGCGGTTGA
>PWZG01000514.1 GCA_003567575.1 PVC group bacterium
CAACCGGTGGCGTCCGCACGCCCACTCCTGCCGTTCGTACTCGAGCAAGCGAATTCCTTCCGCTATGATTTTCAGCGCACGATTTCGCGCAGTTTTGCCGTTTTCCCGATGCGATCGCGCAAATAATAGAGTTTGGCCCGGCGCACATGGGAGGAACCCTCGACTTCAACACGCGCCACGTGCGGCGAATGCACCGGGAACACACGTTCCACGCCGACACCGTGCGAAATACGGCGTACGGTGAAACGTTCCGCGACACCGCCGCCGGAACGGCCGATGACGATGCCCCTGAATATCTGAACACGTTCCTTTTCGCCTTCACGAATAACGACATGAACGCTAACCCGGTCGCCTACGTGAAAAGGCGCCAGGGGTTCGGAACGTAAATAAGCTTTTCCAACGTGGTCCAATGCTTTGGCAATCATGGTATTTATCCCATCCCTTCTTTAAACAAATCCGGCCGTCGTTTTTGTGTTCGTTCCTTCGCCTGATCGGCCCGCCAACTGGCAACGGCCGCATGATCACCCGATCGCAGCACGCAAGGCACGGTCATGCCACGGAATTCCGCCGGCCGCGTATATTGCGGATACTCAAGCATTCCCTGACTGAACGATTCCTCCTCCGTCGCACCCTCGCCGCCCAGGACGCCGGGCAGCAACCGTGTTACGGCATCGACAACCACCACGGCCGCAAGGGTACCGTTCGTCAAAATATAGTCACCAATCGACAATTCATCGGTCGCCAGAGCCGTCCGAACTCTTTCATCAACACCTTCGTAGTGTCCGCACAAAAAAATCAAATGCCGTTCAGTCGCCAATTCTTGCGCCACCGGCTGTCTGAACGACTTTCCTTGCGGCGTCATCAAAATCACTCGCGCCGCCGGTGTCCCAACCGCGTCAACCGCCGCAAACAACGGTTCCGGTTTCATCACCATGCCGGGACCGCCACCGTATACCCGGTCATCGGTAGTCCGGTGTTTATCCGTCGTAAAATCCCTTAAGTCAATCACATTGAAGACAACCCGCCCCATCGCAACGGCGCGTTTCAGGATACTCTCCTCCACAAACCCTTTCACCATGGCGGGAAAGATGGTGATAATATCAATCCGCAATGGCGTGTCCGTCATGGACTCACTCAACTACTTCAAGTACTACGCGTAACCGGCGGCGCATACCCATCGCCTCCGCCAGCCCTCGCAACGCGTTAATCGTCCGTCCGTTTCGCCCAATGATTTTACCGATGTCATCCGTATGGCAATGCAGTTCGTAAATCACGGTTTGCGCGCCGACAACCTCGGTAACCGTCGCTTCCTGCGGATGATCCACAAGCGCGCGAATCACCTGTAACAACAATGCTTTCATGCTGACGGCGAAGCCGCAACATCCTGTTCTGCCTCAGGTGGCGTTGCATCCGGCGGCGGCGCAACATCTTTTTCATCTACCGGCACGGTGGCGCCGGACGGTGCGGCGTCGGGCTGCGCTGCGCCACTCAGGCGTTGACGACGCAGCAAACTGGCAACCGTATTCGAAAGCTGGGCGCCGTGGTCCTGCCAATACGATATCCGGTCTGCATGCAAACTGAAGTTGATCCCTTCACGCTTGGGGTCATACCATCCAAGCGCTTCGAGGAAGCTGCCTTCGCGCGGCGAACGAGAGTCAACAGCTACCACGCGATAACAAACATCGTTGTTAGCGCCTGTTCTTCGTAATCTGATTTTTACTGACATGAATTTCCTCCACTAAGAAACAAGCTATCATTTGTACCACATTACATCGGAATACGCAACCTTTTTTGCATCTTGCCGAATTTACGAGCCATTTTCCGCATCTGATCGAACTGTCGCAACAACAAATTGATATCCGACACGCGGGTACCGCTGCCGCGGGCAATGCGACGCCGGCGTGAAGCGTTCAACAACGTCGGATAACGTCGTTCACGGGATGTCATGCTAAGAATAATGGCCTCGTTTTTCTTCATGAACTCCGCCGCCTTATCGGAATGTTCATCCAGATTCCCCGCCGCGGCCGTCATTTCCGACGGTAACATCTTCATAATGTTTTCCATCGGTCCCATGCGTTTCATCTGTCTCAATTGTTGCAGGAAATCAGCCAGGTCAAACGTGTTGCCGCGCAGTTTTCGTTCCATTTCGACAGCCTGTTTACGGTCGACCACTTCCTCGGCCTTTTCCACCAGGCTAATCACGTCGCCCATACCCAGGATGCGCGATGCCATACGATCCGGATAAAACCTTTCCAGATCGGATATTTTTTCACCGACACCGGTGAAGAGCACCGGACAACCGCTGACGGCGCGGATCGAGAGCGCGGCGCCGCCGCGGGCATCGCCATCAAGCTTGGTAAGGATTAAACCGGTCAAACCCAACAGCCGATGGAACGATTCGGCAACACTTACCGATTCCTGCCCGATGGCTGCGTCGACAACGAGCATTCGTTCACTCGGTTCAACCACCGTGCATAATTCGCGTAATTCATCCAGTAATTCAGCGTCAACCTGGAAGCGGCCGCCGGTATCGAACAGAAGCGGGTTGCATCCATCGCTACGCGCCTGAGCCAGCGCGCGTTTCCCCAGGGCTGGAACGGTTTCGCCGCGTTCCGGCGCAATCATGGGCACATCAATCTGGCCGGCCAGAATGCGCAACTGGTCGACGGCGGCCGGCCGCCTGATATCGGCGGCGGCCAGCATAACGGGATATCCTTGTTTCTTCCAGAAAGCCGCAAGTTTGGCCGCTGTCGTCGTCTTGCCGGAACCATGCAATCCGAGCAGAACCACGGACGACGGTTCGCCGGCCAGATCTGGTTCCCGTATCTGGCCGCCGAGCAAGTCGATCATTTCATCGTGAACCTGCTTGACAACCATTTGTCCCGGACTGACCGATTCCAGCACTTCCTTACCGAGACAACGTTGCGTTACGCGGGCGATAAAATCCTTGGCAACACGATAATTTACATCGGCTTCGAGCAGCGCCATCCGCACTTCACGCATGGCGTCGCGAACATTGGACTCCGATAGCCGTCCGCGGCCACGGATATTGCGGAAGGCTTTCTGTAACGATGCGCTCAGGGAATCAAACATAAAACGCGACGATCAGGTTGCCCGGCCCGCGGAAGCGCTGGTGGCCGTCTTTTGTTTAACTTGACGGAAGCGAAGCTTATCACCACTGCGTACCGCCTCGACATGCGTCGCGGCATCAAGCGTACCGCGCAGGATTTCCTCGGACAAGGGATCTTCGATGTATCGTTCGACGGTGCGCCGCATGGGACGAGCGCCGTACTGGTGATCAAATCCTTGATCAATCAGCAACTCGCGGGCGCCTGATCCGAGGCGCAATGTCAGGCCACGGCTTTTGAGGCGTTCACACACTTTATCCAGCTCGATATCGAGAATGCGGGAGACATCGTCACGCGTTAACTGCCGGAAAACAATCATTTCGTCGATCCGGTTCATTAATTCGGGTTTGAAAGCCTTTTTGGCCTCTTCAATCATGCGTTGTTTCAGCGCGTTGTACTCCGTCTCCGTATTTTCGCCCGGGGGTTTGAACCCCAGCGTGGCGGCATTGCGCCCGATATCGGCCCCCAAATTCGAGGTCAGGATAATGATCGTATTGCGGAAATCAATACGCCGCCCCACACTGTCGGTCAATTTACCGTCCTCAAGGATTTGCAACAGGATATTCATGACATCCGGATGCGCCTTCTCAGCCTCATCGAATAACACCACGGAATATGGACGTCGCCGCACCTTTTCGGTTAATTGTCCGCCGTCGTCATATCCGATATAACCGGGAGGCGATCCAATCAAACGGGAAACAGTGTATTTATCCATGTATTCGGACATATCGATCTGGATCAGAGCATCAGGATCATTAAACATAAATTCCGCCAACTCACGTGCCAGCAATGTTTTACCGGTACCGGTAGGCCCAAGGAAAACGAACGACCCGATCGGGCGACGCGGGTCCTTGAGATCGGCGCGCGACCGGCGCAACGCCCGCGCCAGAGTCGCAACGGCTTCAGTCTGGCCGATGACACGGGTATCGAGTTCGCGTTCCATATCCAGTAACCGCTTGAGTTCCTCGTCGCCGACCTTGCTGATGGGCACGCCCGTCAACCGGGATATAACCATCGTCACATCCTCCGCGGTAACCGTAACGATTTTCTTGCGTGACGCATCGCGCCAACGCTTCACGGCTTTTTCCATGGCATCGCGGTCACGCCGCTCGCGATCGCGCAACTTGGCCGCCTCCTCGAAATTCTGGTCTCTTATCGCAAGTTCCTTCTTGTGGCGTATCCGTTCGATACGTTGTTCGCGTTTGCGCAGATCGGGCGAACGCGTCGTCGCGCGAATGCGGGCGCCGGCGCCGGCCTCGTCAATCGAGTCAATGGCCTTGTCGGGCATGTAGCGGCCGGTAATGTACCGGTCGCTGAGGCGCGCGGCCAAGACCAGGGCATCATCATGAATCCGTACGTTGTGATGATCCTCGTATTTGTGGCGGATTCCCTTGAGAATCTCGATTGTTTCATCAACCGAAGGTTCATTGACCTGAACGGTCTGGAACCGCCGTTCGAGGGCGGAATCCTTTTCAATGTATTTACGATATTCTTCGAGCGTTGTGGCGCCGACACACTGCAATTCGCCGCGCGAAAGCGCTGGTTTGATGATATTGGACGTATCCATGGCGCCTTCCGCACCGCCTGCGCCGACAATCGTATGCAATTCATCGATAAAAAGGATAATATTCCCGGAACGCCGTATTTCATCAATGACAGCTTTAATGCGCTCCTCGAACTGGCCGCGATACTTGGTGCCGGCAATCATCAAAGCAAGATCCAGCGTAATGACTTTACGATCACGTAACGGCTCCGGTACATTGCCGTCGACAATACACTGGGCCAATCCCTCTACAACCGCCGTCTTGCCAACACCGGCTTCGCCCAATAATACGGGATTGTTTTTGGTGCGACGACACAATATCCTGATCACGCGCGCGATTTCCTAGCCGCGCCCTACCACCGGGTCCAAACCGCCTTTGCGGGCGATTTCAGTCAAATCGCGTCCGAACGCATTAAGCGCGGGCGTCTTGCTCTTGGACCGCCCCTTGGTCGCCGTCGCCGTCGCGCCGGTCTCAGTCGAATCCTCCGGGCCTTCTTCAAAATCGGGGTCCAATTCCTTGAGCACATGGCGCCGCACGGTATCCAGATCTGTATCCATATTGCGTAGCGCCTGCGCCGCGACGCCTTCCCCCTCGCGAATCAAACCCAACAGTAAATGTTCGGTCCCGATATACCCGTGGTTCATCGATGCGGCTTCCATCGCCGCCAGTTGCAGTGCTTTACGAGCTCTGGGCGTGAACGGGACATTGCCGGCCGTTTTTGTCTCGGGACCAACGCCGACGAGTTTTTCGATTTCGATACGCAAACCGTCAAGCGACACACCCAACTCGTCGAGAACGCTTACGGCTACGCCCTCCCCTAAGGCGGCCAGACCCAGAAGTATATGTTCCGTACCGATATAAGGATGATTGAAACGATCAGCCTCTTTACGAGCCAACTGGATGACCTGCTGGGCACGCGGGGTATAATTACTGAAACCATTCATTATGTTGATTACCTTACAAAGTTCAAGAGGTAGCCTACGACTAACTCTGTTTCTAGCTGCTTATTCCGACGCCGTCCGTCGGTGGTGGCTTTGGCGGTGACGCCAAGCCGTTGGATTTTGTTTACCCGTCACCAAGATTTAACAAGGAAATTATACCGAAGCAAGCGCCCAGCGTCAAGCGCGCTGCAATCTTCAAGAATTGCGGACTGGTAAATTTTCCTCGATTCGGTTTCCCGTTGTCCTCAACGGCTCATCAGGATCTGCCTGCCGCGCTTCGCTTGGCGCAGACATCTGAGAGAACGGGGGAATCGGTTGACGCGTACGGCGACCGTTCTCTGATACATGAAAAATCAGATTTCGCCGCGAAATCGCAGGCCGGACTGACCTCGCGGAGGCGCACGTCGGGCCGACATGCGCCACAAGGAATCATTGAAAAATCGGATACGTTTGCCCTGAATCGCCGGTTGCGCTGAATGTCCGCCCCTTAAGCGATGGTAACCGCGGCAATTTTTTCGCGAATCAACCGCGCACGCAACCTGTCGCGTTCGGCTACGTCCAACGATTTGGCGCTCAACTTCTGCAAATGAGCCGGTTGGGTCATCATCACCATTTCGTTGATCGTGACCGTGTCGACACCGCGCAACAGGCCCATTTCCACGCCCAGTCGCAAGCCGGAAAGGGAATCCAGGGCTTCTGCCGACGGCAACAAGTAGGCATAATTCAAGACACCGATCGCGCGCCCGATATGGTCGCGCAAATTGTCGGCCAACCCCTCGATCAAACGGCGGCGGGCGTTCCGTTCGTGTTCGACCAACTCTTCAACCACCTGCAGCAGGCGTTTGATTATCGCCGGTTCGGATTCGCCCAGCGTCGACTGATTGGATATCTGGAACATATTGCCCGACGCCTCGGTACCTTCGCCAAATAAGCCACGTACCGCCAAACCGATTTTGTCCAATCCCTTACTCACGGGTTCCATCTCGTTCAGCAACCGCAACGCCGGCAGATGCAACATGACGCTGGCCCGTAATCCCGTTCCGACATTGGTCGGACATGCAGTCAGAAAACCAAGCCGGGAACTGAACGCGAAGGGTACCAGTGCCTCGATTTCGGAGTCGAGCCAGTCTGCCACCTGCCACATCGACAACAGATCGAGACCTGGTCGCATGATTTGCAATCGCAGATGGTCTTCTTCGTTAAGCATGACGGAGACGGTTTCGTCCGATGAAACAGCCACACCGCTGCCGCTTTTTTTGATGGCCAATTCCGCGCTGATCAAATGACGTTCGCACAGCAGGCGCCGGTCCAATTCCTCCAATGCGGCGATTTCCCAGAACACGCCATCGCGCAACTTAGACACCGTGCGAACTGCATCCCGCAAACGCCGGAACAGACGCATTGTCTCTTCGTCGCCGGCCCATCCAGGAAAGGCGGCATCGCGTACATTCCGGGCCAGCCGAATACGGCTGCTGATGACGATTTCCGTTTCAGGTCCGGTCGTAGCCGCCAGCCAGGCGCTGGGACGGCTGATCAAGGCGTCGATCTTCAACGGTCGCCTCCAGTATTGGCTCTGTTCCTGCCGGGTTTATCCGACGCCCGAAGCTTTCGGATCACGTCACGCAACCGGGCGGCTTCCTCGTAATGCTCTTTGCTGACTGCCTCTTTCAGTTGTTTTTGCAATTCCGCCACGGACGGGGCGTCCGCCGGCGCCTGCGCGGCGCTTTGCGGTATTTTTCCGGTATGGGTGGGCCCATGATGCATGCCGGTAAGCAACGGATTCAGTTCCTCGGCAAAGGTCTCGTAACAAGCAGGACATCCCAGCCGGGACGTGTTGCGAAAATCGGCGCGCCGCATATGACACGACCGGCAGGTCTTTTCCGGAGCGCCGGCATCCGTTGCCTGTGGCGCTCCCATGCCGAAAAGCACGTCGGTCAGGGAAAGTGCGCTATCGACGTTAAACCCGCTTTGGGCAGCACACTGGTGGCATAAATGCAGTTTCTTGACATCGCCTTCAATCACCTGCGTCAGATGGACCGCCGCTTCGTTATCCTGGCATAACTCGCACAACACGTGGTATCACCTCAGCTTTTAATCGGTGTTCCCGTTCCCGCCGCCAATGCGTGGAAGGATTCCGCCAAACGCAATGTCCATGGTCCCGGCCGCCCGTTGCCGATGCACCGTTTGTCAATTACCGTCACACCGATGACCTCCGCGGCCGTACCTGTCAGGAAAAGTTCATCAGCGGTATACAGATCGTAACGCGTAAGCATGGATTCGCGCACATCCATACCGTGTTTTTCCTTCGCCAACCGCATCACAACCTGGCGGGTAATCCCTTCCAATGTTCCCGCCCATGCGGGTGGTGTCAGCAATTCGTTGCCGCGTACGACGAAAATATTGTCGCCGGTAGCCTCCGCGACAAATCCCTGCGCATTGAGCATCACCGCTTCCATGACATCGGCGTTGATGGCCTCGATCTTCGCCAATACATTGTTCAGATAGTTAAAACTCTTGATACAGGGATTGACGGCTTCGGTGTGGTTGCGGACCGTCCCGGCGGTTACCACGGCCATTCCCTCTTCATATAAATGTTTCGGATACAATTGAATATCGGCGGCGATCACAATCGTCTGCGGTTCCCGGCACAGGTATGGATTCAATCCCAAAGTACCAACCCCGCGCGTGACAATCAGGCGTACATACCCGTTGAGCGTATCGTTCGCGGCACAAGTATCGACCACCGCCTGCGCCATTTCTTCCGGCGGCATCTTTATATCGAGCGCAATGGCGCATGCCGACCGATATAATCGCGCAATATGCTCGTCAAGCATGAAGACGCGCCCGTTATACGTGCGAATTCCTTCAAATACGCCGTCACCATAAAGTAATCCATGATCGAAAACGGAAATTTTCGCTTCGTTCTCCGGCACCAGTTGACCATTTAAATAAATAAGCATAAGCCAAAACACCCCTTTGGGGTTTAATAACGCCGCCGACGACGGTCCACGGCAATAACCATGGGTTCAATTTATAGAGTTCTATTGTCCCGACGTCAAGCCCCCTTTTTACGTGAGCATCCGGAAAGCGTTACACCGCAACCTTGTTTAACCCGGCGCGACGGCCGCCATCGGACTTTATATCGGTCCTGGAACAGGGCCTCTTCCATGTCCGTAAAATAACTTTCTCAAAAGTGTTCGTACGATTTTTATTGCAATCGCGGCCGGTTTTGACATGATAACACTTTTTTACGCACGCGACAGTAGAAACTTGTGGCGCGACCGGGACGGGAACGGGAAGCCGCATGTGCGCACGACAATCATCCGCGGATTATTGGCAGCATGCCAGCAACGAAAGGAAACAAGACATGTCGAAAGAACTGAAAGTAGGAATTATCGGAATGGGCGCCATCGGCAAAGTGCATGCGGACGCCTACCAGAATGTCGAGGGCATTGAAATTGCCGCATTGTGCGACGCGCTGCCCGACCGGCTGCGGGAACACGGCGAGCGCCTCGGCGTTGCCGCCCGTTTCACGGATTACCGGGAACTACTCAAAAGCGATATCGATGCCGTGAGCATTTGCGTCGGCAACGCGCTACACCGCGAAGTGTCAATAGCCGCGCTGGAAACCGGCAAACATATTCTGCTCGAAAAACCGATGGCCATGAACGCCGCTGAAGCCACGGATATCAAGGAAGCCGGCGAACGATACGGGAAAGTGGTTCAAGTCGGGATGGTACGGCGGCAGGCGACGGAAGCGCAGATCGTTCGCGGCATGGTTGAACGCGGTTTGTTCGGCGACATCTATCACATGCGCACGGTATTGATTCGGCGCCGCGGCATTCCCGGCCTGGGCGGCTGGTTCACGACCCGCGCCGAATCCGGCGGCGGTCCGATGATCGATCTTGGAGTCCACTATTTCGATGCCGCCATGTATGTCAGCGGATTATGGAATCCAACCCATGTCAGCGCCAAAACCTATGCCAAATTCGGGCGTGACATGCGTTCGTATCGCTACACCAGCATGTGGGCCGGTCCGCCGAAATTCGACGGTGTTTCCGATGTTGAAGATTACTCGACCGGCTTCATCCGTTTCGGCGACAAGGCGACGATGAGCTTTGAAATTGCCTGGGCAGCCAATACTTGCGAAGAATCGTTTATCGAAATTCTGGGCGATAAAGCGGGCACACGGATATTCGGCAGCACGCCGATGACGCTTTGGACCGAACACGATGATCGTCCCGCCGATATCACGCATAAGTATGCCGACCTCGGCAAGCCGTTTCACGCACAGGCACGCAAATTTGCGGCGGCCTGCCGCGGCGAAGAGAAACCTGCCGCCACGGCGGCCGAAGGCGTTACAGTCATGAAAACGATTGATGCCGTATATGCATCGAGCGAAAGCAATCGCGAAATCGAGATTTCGTGAAATACAATCCGAACAGTGAACATCACTGTGATCGATCGTAATATTGTCAAATTCGCGCTTTACGGTTTCCTGAAGAACCTGAAGTTTTTCGAGCCGTTTTTCTATCTGTACCTGCTGTCGATCGGGCTGAATTATTTCCAGATCGGCATGATTCTGTCCGTCCGGGAGATCAGTACGTATTTATTTGAAATTCCGACCGGGGTCATCGCGGACGTATGGGGCCGTAAACGGTCGATCCTGCTGTGTTTCGTTCTCTACAGCGTTTCTTTTACCGTATACTATACGGCCCATACCTTCTGGGCGCTTATCCCCGCCAGCATGATTTTCGGGCTTGGAGAAGCGTTTCGGCTCGGCACGCACAAGGCGATTGTCTTCGATTACCTCGATGACAAGGCGATGAAACATTTGCGAACGCGCGTCTATGGTTTTACCCGTGCGGTGGCGCAATTGGGATTGGCGCTGTCGGCAATCGGCGCCGGCGCAATTGTAATCTGGACGAGTAACTACCGTGCCGGTTTCATTTTTTCCATCATCCCCTATTTCCTGGCATTCGGGCTTGTGCTGACGTATCCGCGATCGACGCATGAAACGTCAGTTATCCACCGCGGCCAACTCTGGCGCCGTCTGAAAAAACACACGATCGACAGTCTGACACAACTGCGACGCGCAAAGGATCTGAGACTGCTGCTAATCAATTCCACCTTGTACGACGGCGCATTCAAGGCGGGCAAGGATTATATCCAGCCCATGATACAGGCATTCGTGCTGGGAACGGTTGCCGCCGCGAATCAAGGCGCCAGCACAACCGGCAACGACAATGCCGACACTCTGCTGATCAGCGCTTTTTACGTGGTCATTTACCTGTTGAGCGCAGTGAGCGCACAGAAGGCTTACGTATTCAAAAATCTGTTCTCAGGTCCGGCGCGCCCGCTCAACATCCTTTTCCTGCTCAATGCAGCCGCGTATTGCGCCATTGCGATCTTTGCCGATCGCAGCCTCCCGCTGTTGCTGGCCTGCTTCATATCGCTTTTCCTGTTAATGAACGTTCGACGCCCGATTCTGCTGGATTACCTGACCGAATACATCGATCCGGCCCAACGCGCAACCATGCTGTCGATCGAATCGCAACTGCAATCACTGGCCATTATCTTGCTGGCGCCGGCAATGGGACTGGTGGCCGATCGTTTTTCCATCGGCGTCATGTTCCTTGTCCTCTCCGGAATCCTGGCGCTTCTCTATGCCTTCTTTCTGCGTTTTAGATGATTTGCATGGCAAACACAGGAGCCAGATTATGAAAACCATTCCGAAAACCATGACGGGCGCCTGTCTTCCGGGCAACGGTACGGTCGCCTTTAAAACCTATAAAATACCGCCACTCAAGCATGGGGAAGTGCTGTTGAAGATCAAAGCGTCCACGATTTGCGGATCGGACATCCGCTGCATTTATCACGAACATCTCGGCAAAGGTCCTGAAGGGTATCAACCCGGCACAATCGCCGGCCATGAACCGTGCGGACAAGTCATCGCCACCGGGAAGGGTATGCGCCGTTTCAAAGAGGGCGACAGGGTTATCGTCTATCATATCTCGGGTTGCGGTTTGTGCAACGATTGCCGGCGCGGATACATGATTTCATGCACGAGCGAGACCTTTCGCCGGGCGTACGGCTGGCAACGCAACGGCGGCATGGCGCCCTATATGGTAGCGGAGGAAAAAGATCTGGTGGCCTTGCCGGACGCATTGACTTACGCGGACGGCGCGCAGGTCGCGTGCGGTTTCGGGACCGTATATGAAGGCATTCAAAAAATCGGCGTTTCGGGCAATGATGCGGTGCTGATTACGGGCCTGGGTCCGGTTGGCCTTGCGGCGGCAATGATTTGCCGCGCGATGGGCGCGTCATGCGTGATCGGTGTTGAGGCCCTGCCCGAACGTATCCGGATTGCCAAACGGCTGATTTTGCGAAAACGGAGCCGTGTGAAGCTTTTTGACCATGTACTCAAGGCGAATGCCGACAATGTGGATGCGATCAAGGCGTTGACGGACGGACAAGGCTGCGAGAAAGCGGTTGAATGCTCCGCGCATCCGGACGCGCGATTGACTGCTGTACAAGCAGCGCGTAAATGGGGTAAAATTGTCTTGATTGGGGAAGGCGGCTTGATGAGCCCTGAGTTCGCGCCAAGCCGCGATATCATTCATGACCAAAAAATGATCGTGGGAAGCTGGGTGACAAACCTTTGTCAAATGGAGGATCTCGTCGAACGGCTGGTACGCTGGGATATCCATCCGGCGGATCTGATCACCCATAGGTTTGCCTTGGAACAAGCGCCCGAGGCCTATGCGCTGATGTCCTCCGGAAAGTGCGGCAAGGTTGCTGTCTGTTTCGACGAGGAACGGAACGGTCAGATGTTTTAAATTGTTACGTCACAAGAGGCGACACCAAAGGCATCGGCAGGATGCTTTGGGAATCCTGCAATTCCTTGCGACCTGTCGAACTGATATATCCGTTCACCTTGCCATTCCCATTTCTTAAATGGCAAACGCTTGAAGTCTTCGCCGTCGAGCGCATCTTGTGCGCCGGGCTGAAGGCAGGCAACGACGGCTCTCTGTCGCATCTGCCGTGAAATTTCCGGCTCGGAACCAGCCAGATTGCGAAGTTCGTGTTGGTCATTCCGCACGTCGAAAAGTTGTTCCATGCCGCCATTGGCGAAATAGATATACTTCCACCGGTCATCGCGCACCATGACCTTGAACTGGTCAGACCCGGGAAGTCCATGATATCCGACTAAGTATTCGCGGGGTTCGGCATTACCGGACAGAACACCGAGGAGATCAATACCCTCACGGACTTGCGGACTTGCGGCCGCGGTCGTCGCGATGCCGAAAAGGTCTGTCAGGCATACGAGTTCAGACCGGCGTTTGTCTTGCGGCAATTGCGCCGGCCAACTTAAAAGGAACGGGATGCGCGCACTGGCATCAAAAAAACTCTCCTTCTGCCAGGCATGATGGTCTCCCAGATGGTCGCCATGGTCTGAAAAGAAACAAATCACGGTGTTATCCGCATCGGCACGCGCTTCTACGGCATCAAGAATGTATCCGAGACAACTGTCGATGTATGATATTTCCCCGTAGTAGCGCGCTTTCAGGATGCGAGCATGCGGATCGTTGATCGCTTCCGCCCATATGATATCGTTCATCCAGGGAATCTGCTGATCCATGTGGTCGTTTGCAATGTCGCCCTTGATCGGGTTGGGCATACGATCGGGATCATACATTCGATTGAATGGAATCGGAGGCGCGAAAGGCGGGTGTGGACCGATAAAGGATACCATCCCGAAATACGGACGTTCGTCATCAAAGGAAAGTTGTTCAACCGCACGTGCGGCTGCCCAACCTTCGACGGCGCAGTCAGCCGGTTGCGCACTCATCTGCGGCATATAATACATCTCCGTACGCTCGCCCATAAGCACTTCCAGATGGTCATACTCCGGATGCTCACGATGCAACCATGCGGCGTAGGCGTCTCCCGCCCGCTGCTCAGGGGATCCGTAGATTTCCTCGCTGTGCAAGTGGATATCGTATCCAATATCCTCGTTCCACGGCCCGGCATGAAATTTGCCGATGCCAAAGGTGCGGTAGCCCAGGTTTCTCATCGTCTTGGCCAGATATGGCCCGCATCGCCCCTCAATCGTATCGGCCTGACCGTGAACCGGGTTGGCGCGGCCATTGCTGAATATCCGTAATGTCGGCGGTTCGCAGCCCGTGCGAATTGTGTACCGCGCGGGAACACAGACAGGACACGTTGAGTAAGCGTTCGTGAAGCTCAATCCACGTCGAACCAACCGGTCCATGTTCGGGGTATAAATATGTTCATTACCCAGCGCAGCAATCGTGTCAAACCGCTGCTGGTCAGTCATAACGAAAAGTATGTTCGGGAGATTGTTCATTTATTACTCCAAGAAACCTGCCAGTGGCACAACCTGCAAGCGAGTCAAAAACCGGTCCGCGGCATCATTGCCGACGATCACTGCCGGGCACTCTTTGCGTGTTTTCCCCGGCACCCGGTGGATCGAATCTCGTTGCTCCTGTCTATCCACGCATGTTACACGTGCCGGCGTGCCGGTGTCAAGCCACGGCCGACCCGGGCGCGCATAGCACTTTCGTCAGTATTTCAGTGTCACGGCGCTTGATCCCTGCGCGATGTTGAGCATAATGACGAATGACGAAATATACCTGGAACTGTTCCGGGAATATGCGCAAAAAGCCGGCGTCTTATCACGGAAGGGTTTCTCGTCGCCGCTTTCCTGCGTGATACGGCGCATACGACCTGCCGCGACGATGCCGAAGGTTATTAAGCGTCTCATATTTGTCGCACCCTGCGCTCGTCCGGCCGAGGACGGCCGGCTCCATAGTTTGGAGACGGCGGTCCCCGCCGTGATCAGAGCGCCATATCGCGACAATATCCGAGACGATGAGCAAGGGGATGTGAGGCATGACAAGCCGTCCACGCGTTGAGTACGCGCGGCTACGAGGCGACATCTACGGAATCGGCTTGTGTCCCTCCGGATCGATCCCGCAATGCGGAGATTGCGCGCTCTATCCCGTCGTTGTCCATCGCATGCACTTCAATGCGTGCGCCGATGCCTTGCGGCAGGGTAACGGTCAGTTTGCCGCCAAGATGTTCGCGGAAGCTTTCCAGGC
>PWZG01000551.1 GCA_003567575.1 PVC group bacterium
GGCATATAGCGAGGCAGGATCATGTATGGTCCGGATTCCGCCAGCACTTCCCCCCAGGTACGGTACTTGTTGTACCAGCCGCTGGCGCGATAGCGGCGCAAATTGGTAACGTGGCCACGGTCGGGATTGGTATTGAACGGATTGACGAAATGCGAGTAAATCTCGTTCAATTGATCCTTGATCTCGAACGCCGGCGTCATCATGGCGGCGCCCGCCGCGAAATCGCCGGTCTCCCGCGTATGTTCGATCCCGTCGCACCAGGCGTCCATGGCCTGCTGGAACAAGGCCACCATCTCGAAATGCGCGCGTTCCAGGTCGCCTTCGATCCGCGGCTCGGCGGCCGCCAGCGCCGCGCGCGCGGCCGCGCGGGTGGCGGCATCGATGATCAGGTGATTATCCCAGATTTCGTTGCTGCACATGTCCGGGATTTCGTCCATGCGCCGTTCGAACACCCGGTAATAGGCATGCATCGCCGCGGCGGCGCGTTCGCCGAAGCGAATACGGCAATATTCCGCCACCAGGTCGTTGTAATCCTGCGTGGCGTCCCAGTACAGCCGCACGGCCACCCAGGCGGTCAGTCCCATCGCGCCCCAGTCGTCAAAACCCTGGGTGGTATGACCGGTCAATCCCATCTCGTGAAACCAGGGATAATTGCGGCCGATAATCTGCCACTGCGGCGAGAGGATGAAGTTGCTCCACTGGAATCCGATCGGGAAATAGTCGTAATAATAGGATTCGGCGCCCACGGCGCGGGCCTGTTCCATCCAGGCCGGCAACCATTCGCGGTAGGCGCGATTGGTCTTGCATTTGTCGTCGCGCACATGATGCAGGGGACATATCCCCAGCGGCGCCAGCACCAGCGCCATGGCCGGATGCACGGTCTCGATGCGCGGCGGCGTCAGGTTGTTGGCGTAGACCAGTACGCCGAATTTTCGATCGGGATGTTCTTTGACCACTTCGTCCAGGTAGCGACGATGGAAAAACCAGAGCCGGTCCGTCACCGAATGGACGCCCATCGGCCAATCGTATTCGCCGCTATCGAGCGTGCGCGCCTCGGGCCGGTCGTCGTCGACAATGCCGTCTTCGGCGGAAATGGAAAGGTAGTCATCCAAGGGGGCATTGTAAAACCGTTCAATATAATAATCGGCATGCAGTTCCCAGGCCTTCGGATTGACCATGTTGGCGAAATGGGTGGATACATCGCCCCTGACCAGGGCGTAGTATTCGTCCGGCAAGCGGCGCACCTCGCGTTCGACGGTCACCCGCTCAACGGGGCGTCCGCTGCGATCACGGATGATCTGGTTGTTTTCGTCGCGTTTCCAATCCTGGGCTTCAATCGTTTCCGTGCGTCCGAGCTCGCCTTTGGCGCCCCACTCGAGGGGCAGGCGCGAGGCGTGCGACTGGTGAATCCGGGCATCGCCCAATCCGCCGCCGCCGCCTCGATTACGCAACATCCAGCGCCCGAACCCCTCACCCGATCGACCGGTGGCCCACCAGTAGCGATGAATGGGATGCGATGGATTTTCCGTGAGGTCGAGCGCAACCGTAAGCGACTCGCGTGCCGGCACGATTTCTCCATGCGGTCCGGGAAACACCCAGTAGCAGCCGAAGTATTCGAGCAGGGCATAGACACCATGCAGCGTGCCGCGCGCGGTGCGACCGGCGATGATCAGCCGGTCCGGCAGTGTGCGGATGATAAAACCATGCGGATCAAGCGCAATGATTCAGTTTAATCATCATAATCCTTTCATATGTTCATGAATAAAGTCCCAACGGATATTTTCGCGAAACATCAGATACATACCGTATACCTTACGAAGCAAAAAAACAATATCCGTTTCGGACAAAAACTTATCTATTTCGGACAGTCATCCGGCACGCTTATACGGGTCTTGCTTGTTTTTTCTGCTATCATCATTCCATTATTCCATGGGATGGCAGTGGATTTCGGCATTGAATTATGGCTGTATATTGATATTATACCGTGTGGGAGAATCATGCGTGTAACGTCCGCCGTTTGCATCGCCGGCGAACATAATCCCTTTAAACAGAAGCCCATTTAAAAATCAAGGAGGTCAATCATGGCAATTCTTAAAGTCATCAAGAATCGTTATTCGGTGCGCGCGTATCAGGACCGGCCGGTGGCGCCGGAGGTGTTGCAAACGGTGTTTGAGGCAGCGCGTCAGGCGCCCTCGGCGCGCAACATGCAGGACTGGCGTTTTGTAGTCGTCCAGGACGGCGCCGTACGCAAACGGCTGATGGCGGCAGCCAACCATCAGGCTTTTGTGGCGCAGGCACCCGTCGTGATTGCCTGTTGCGCGACGCAACCGGATTACGTGATGCGTTGCGGGCAACGTACCGCTCAGATCGACGTGGCCATCGCCATCGACCACATGACGTTGCAAGCCGTCGAGGAAGGGTTGGGAACCTGCTGGATCGGCTCGTTTTACGAGGATCAGGTGAAGGAAATCCTGGGTATTCCGGATGGCGTGACGGTCATCGAATTGTTAACCCTGGGATATCCTGCCGACAGACCGCCCGCATCCAAGAACCGTCAACCGCTCGATGAAATTGTCGCTTACGAGAAATGGTGATTGCGCTACATTTAGAAACGGCGCTTGTGAGCGGCGCCGCAATCGGTTATAGTTGTTGCCATGCGAACGCGGGATACCAGTGATGTACTTGCAAGCGCGGCGGCGGTGCTTGCCGACGCAGCGGCCGTATTCGGCGGTTTTCTGCTTGCAACCTGGCTACGGTTCGATAGCGGACTGATACCGATGAGGCATGATGTGCCGCCGCCGAATCTGTACGCCTTGTACGGGTGGGGCGCGGCCGTGGGCACTTTGATGTTTCTGTTTATTTTTCAGCAGTTACATCTGTACGCGCGCCCGCAAGATGGATTTTTTTCGTCGAAAATTCCGCGTCTGATCCGTGCCGTCGCCATCGGGATACTATTGGCGGCTGCGCTGGGGTTTGCGTTGCGTACCGACCCGCCGTTTTCGCGGATGACGGTCGTCATTGCGTTTTTCACGATCGGCATGCTGGTACTTATCGAACGTGCCCTGTTATTCCGGTTGGAGATATTGCTGGCGCGTCGTAGCGGCGCCCGGACGCGCGTTCTAATTGTCGGGTGCAACGCCATCGCTGTAAGGTTGTGGCGGGCGCTGGAACAGGATCCCCGTCTGCGATATCGTGTGGTTGGATTTTGCGCCGTCGACAACGGGGAACCCGTCGCTTCGGAAATTCCGGCCGATCGCATTTGCGGAACCGTGGATGCGCTGGAATCGATCATTGAACGCGAACCGGTCGACCAGTTGTCCGTCACCAGCAGCGAGATCCCGCAAGCCAGGTTGGTGAAAATCATATTAGCCTGTGAAAGACAATTGGTGGATTTCTGTATGGTCCCGGA
>PWZG01000379.1 GCA_003567575.1 PVC group bacterium
AAGAAACTGGTTGTCAGACTGTTCCAGGAGGCGCCCCTTTGTTTCGATGATTTGGCTAATGCATTCTCAAATGCGAAGTTATGTGATATAAAAGAGCGGTTGACTGAATTTGAACAGACTGTTGCCGGATTGCAGAGGGATTGATAAGGGTTCGCGGTTGGGTTACTGTTTTGCATGTCGGACGCGGGTAATGGAGGGTGAATCTGCTTGTCCGGCGAAGCCTTGACAAAACGGATTAATTGTGTAATTTTAAAGTTCAGGTTTAAAACCGTATAGTTGTGGGCGTGCTTTATGAGGTCAACGAAAAAACCGAAGATGATCCGGCGCGATATCGGGCGGCATGTGCTGGCCTTGGCGAAGGGCTACCCCGTGGTGACGGTAACCGGGCCGCGACAGTCCGGTAAGACCACGCTGGTACGCATGCTGTTTCCGGCATTCGATTATGTGAATCTCGAGATTCCCGATGTGCGAGCCGAGGCCTTGCGCGATCCGCGCGGATTCCTGTTGCGGCATGCGGCGCCTGTGATTCTGGACGAGATCCAGCATGCGCCAATGCTGTTGAGCTACATCCAGGCGGATGTCGACGAGGCGCAACGCAAGGGGATGTATGTTCTGACGGGCAGCCACCAGCCGGAGCTGCAGGCGGCGATCACGCAGTCGCTGGCGGGGCGCACCGGGTTGGCAGAGCTTTTGCCGCTTTCGATTGCGGAATGGAAGTCCGCCGGCATGTCAAAGCCGCGTGATCAGTGGATACTGGAAGGATTCATGCCGCGGCTGGCGGAAGGCGGTATCGAGGCAACGCAGCTTTACCGGGACTACTTCCGAACGTATGTCGAGCGTGATGCGCGCCAATTGATCAATTTGCGGGATCTGCATGCCTTCGAGACGTTTGTCAGGTTGCTGGCCGGTCGGGTCGGACAGGTGTTGAACCTTTCCGCGCTGGCCGGCGACGTCGGTGTTTCGTCGGTTACGTTGCGGCAGTGGCTGACGGCGTTGGAGGCGTCCTATGTGGTGACCTTGCTGAAGCCGTATTACCGAAATTTCGGCAAGCGTCTGGTCAAGTCTCCCAAGGTTTATTTCATCGAAACGGGGCTTGCCGCCTACCTTCTGGGCCTGAGAACGGTCGAGCAGGTCGGGCGCGATCCTTTGCTTGGCAATCTGTTTGAAAACATGGTGGTCATGGAAGCGTTGAAAACGCGGCTCAACGCAGGCAAGGATCCCGACCTCCACTTCTTCAGGGACAGTCAGGGACTCGAGGTCGATCTGCTGCTGGCTTCAGGTCGCGATCTTTTCCCGTTTGAGATCAAGGCGGCCTTTACGCCGGGTGACAACCTATTCCGCGGTGTCAGGCGATTTGCGGAGTTGTCTAAGGAGGCGAAGCGGCCTGCCGTGATCTACGCCGGCCGAACCATTTTGTCGGAAACGGTACCGTCCTTTATCAACTTCGAAACCGTGGGCAAGCGGCTGGCAGAAATTGAGTGATTGTTTTTTAGAGCGGAATACCCGCCGTCTCAGGCAGACCCCAAGCTTCTTGACGTTTTTTCCGCGAGACTTTGGATGTGGTATGGGATACGGGATCGTGAAATTCGGTGGTTGCCTGTGGCGCATGTCGGCCCGACATGCGCCGGCGACGAAGGCGGAGCCTGACGTGTGCCTGCATTGACGCAGTGCCAAGGCCGCTGGATGCCGAGGTCGGGCCGACCTCGGCCACAAAGAGCCGCGAGGATTGGCTCTCGACAATAGATGTCAGAAAACGTCATGGACAATAGATTACATATTCCGGTTGTTACCCGCACGCTGGAGAATGAGACATTCTTGAGCGAGGGGTTGATGTTGCCGGACCAGGCATTCTATGCCGATTCTTTGTTGCGGTCCCGGGTTGCGGCGGCGAACCTGGCACGCCGAGTCCTTGAGGACCAGGTCGATGAAGGCCTGCCGATGATGCCGTTTCCCCAGGCAACCGATATCATGCAAATCGAGCTTGAGATCGAGCCGCCGTCTCGATCGCCGGCCTGGGAGCATCCCATCCAAATCCATTTTGATGTGGTGCGTTGGATGCATGGCGACAGCATGGCCGCGGCCTATGTCCCGGCGCTTGGGATCGTGGTTCTGGCGGAAAAACCCGAAGCGCTTGAAAAACGGCTCATCGCTCATATCCGGTTTGCTTTGTTCCGGGAAGAGTGGGCCAAGTCGTTGAAACATCTTGCGCAAACGCAGCGCGCCACGGAAATTGAGGTGGCGCATATACCGGTCAAACTGCGTTTCAACAGCGCGAAGAAAAAAGCGCAGGAATCGAAAGAAAAGCACAATACCGGAGATTTTTCCACACTGCGCAAGGTCGCCTGCAATTTAGCGGAAATTTGGGCGCCCAAGGCGTTCGAGGTGGCTCCGCTTGTGCGTCGTGTCGCCGAGGCGCTGACAGGTTCCCGCGGCGGGAGCGTTTTGCTGGTCGGCCCATCCGGCGTCGGGAAGACGACCATCGTGAATCAGCTTGTAGCCGAACGGGCGTTGCACGGGTTGAGCAGCCGTCCCTTATATGCCACCAGCGGATCGCGCCTGGTCGCAGGCATGGGCGGTTTCGGGATGTGGCAGGAACGATTGCGCAATATCTGCCAGGAAGCATCGAAGGCGCAGGCGATCCTGCATGTCGGCGGCCTGCTGGAGTTAATGGAAGTCGGCAAAAGCATGTACAACACCATCGGTATGGCATCGTTTTTGCGGCCGTACTTGCTCAAAGGCAGTCTCCAAATCATCGCGGAATGTACGCCGGAAGAAATCCCGGCCATCGAGCGGCTTGACGCGCATTTGCTGCAAGCCTTTCAGCGGGTCGATATCGAGGAGCCGGATGTGACGCTGGGACGCGATATCCTGCTGAACGTGGCGGTGGAAAAGTCCTGCGGCAGAGATAATGCGATTACCGAAGGCGCCATCGATTTACTCGACCGTTTGCACCGACGGTATGCCACCTATTCGGCCTATCCGGGAAGGCCGGTCCGTTTTCTGACCAATTTATTAAAGGATGCCCAGGCGAAATCATGCGTCGACACGCGCAGGGTGCTGGAAGCCTTTTCCCATGAAACGGGTATTCCACGGGCCATCCTGGACGAGACGGAACCGCTGGACCTTGAGGCGACCGGCAAATGGTTTGGAGACCGGGTCATGGGGCAGCCGGAAGCGGTGCGTCAAGTGATTGACCTGCTGGCAATCGTAAAGACCCGGCTTGCACGTCCGGGAAAACCGCTGGCTTCGCTTTTTTTCTGCGGTCCGACCGGCGTGGGAAAGACGGAAATGGCCAAGGCGCTCGCGGAATTCCTGTTCGGCGACAAGGATCGGCTGGTCCGTTTTGATATGAGTGAATACGCTGACCCTTCCGGTTCGGCGCGCTTGATCGGCGGCACGGCCG